>VSJD01000283.1 GCA_008636095.1 Kiritimatiellota bacterium
CGGGCCAAGCCCGCCACGAAGGCGGCGTCCGCCACGGCCGCCGCACCCCGAATTCCATGATTGAGATGGGCAACCGTCAGACGGAGCTTCCACGCCGGGGCAAGGCGCCGTAACACGGCAAGCAAGGCCACGGAATCGGCGCCGCCCGAGACCCCGACCAGAATGTGCTGGCCGCAGGTCAACAGGTTGTGACGGCGGATGGTTTGGATGACATCGTGGAGGAGCATGCTGAAATAAAAGCGAAGAAAACATCGAACATCCAACATCGAACGCCCAACATCCAATGAGAAGATAAGAAGACAAACAAATGCCGCACTGATAAACGAATTGTTTTCCTTCGATGTTCGAAATTCGATGTTGGATGTTCGATGTTTGCTTTAAAGTCTTGATCCGCACTGCCCGGGCTCCAGGCGGCGAATACCGTCCATATACGGCACAATGGCTTCCGGCAAATTAATGGCGCCATCGGCCGTCTGGCCGTTTTCCAGGATGGCGACCACGAGTCTAGCCAAGGCTACGCCGGATCCATTTAAGGTATGAACATAGTCCGCTTTTTTGGCCTTGGTGCGGTAGCGAATGCCGGCGCGGCGCGCCTGGAAGGATTCGAAATTACTGCAGGAGGATACCTCCAGCCACGTCTTCTGGCCGGGCGCCCAGAGCTCGATATCGTAACACTTGGCCGCCGCAAAGCTGATATCCCCGGCGCAGAGCGCCAGCACGCGATAGGTCAGGCCCAGGCGCTGGAGCACATCCTCCGCATTGGCCACGAGCGATTCCAGTTCCTGATAGGATGTTTCCGGTTCCACGAATTTCACCATCTCGACTTTGTCAAACTGGTGCACCCGGATGAGCCCGCGCGTTTCGCGGCCGGCCGACCCGGCCTCCCTCCGGAAACAGGGTGAATATGCCGTCAGGCATATCGGGAGCGGCCGCTCAATAATCTCGTCACGGTAAATATTGGTGACCGGCACCTCGGCGGTGGGAATCAGGTAGAGGTCATCCGCGGGGATGTAATACATGTCTTCGGCCATCTTCGGCAACTGCCCCGTGCCGGTCATAGCGGCTGAATTGCAGACAAACGGCGTGGACACTTCCGTGTAGCCGTGTTCCTTGACATGCAGGTCGAGCATGAACTGGATCAGCGCGCGCTCGAGCCGGGCGCCCAGGCCGACGTACAACGGAAAGCCGGCGCCAGCCATGCGGGCCGCGCGCCCGAAATCCAGCAGCCCCAGGCTTTCGCCCAGTTCCAGGTGCGTCTTGGGCTTGAAGGCCAAAGACTGCGGGGTACCGTGCATGCGCACGACCTGGTTATCCGCCGCGCTTTTGCCATCCGGCACACTGGCGTGCGGCGTGTTTGGAATCATCAACAACAGGGAATTCAATTCCTGGTTAACCTGCTGAACCTGGTCATCCAGGGCGGCAATCTGCTCTCCCGCGGCCTTGACGGCTACCTGCTTGGCAGCAGTATCCTGGCCAGCCTTCTTTAATTTCCCGATCTCCTCCGACGCCGTATTGCGCTGGCGCTTGAGTGATTCCACGTCCGTCACCAGGCGACGGCGCTTTTGATCGGCTTGCAATAGAGCGTCCAGATGGGTCGCCGCGCCGCGCCGCGCCAGGGCCGTACGCACCTCGGCTTCGCGCTCACGGATAAGTTTAATATCGAGCATGGTATTACCTTTTCATGGAAGTAGTCAGAATACAGAATACAGAATTCAGAACGAAACTCCGGCTTTCCTCATTCTGAATTCTGGCTCCTTCCAAGTAGTTACAACATTTCGCTTGAAACGCTCCTTGGAGTATGGCATTAAGTATTCTACTCTGCAAGCGTTGACCGTTTGGTGCGGCTGTTAGGCAAGGAACCTATGAAAAACAAGAGCTGTGACACTAATCGTCCCATCCATCTGGCGCGCCAGGACGCGTTTCTCGAAAAGGCCACGCAAGTCTTTCGCGCCTGCCTGGCCGATGCACCCTACAAACAGAGGGCCCAGCAGATTGACACCACGCTGGATTGCCTTCAGTCCGCCGTGGAACATGGCGCCCTGGCGGCCAACACCACGCACACGTCACCGCTGGAAGCACCGTTCCTGCTCTTTATCCGCATGGTCTTGTTCGACCTCTACTCCGTTCGCGTGATCATGGAAAACGAGCATGCCTTGAAGGACCGCAAGAGCCCGCTCTGGCAGTTCCTGCACCGCAACGGCAAGGCGAATGAAGTTGTCAGTTTCGCTCGCGGCGGCGAACAGTTGCTCCAGGATGTGGCCCATCTTTTCGGCATGGTCGAGGCACCGTTCCGCGACATTCAGAAAACATTGGCCGAGGGAATGAACGCCAACGACCGCGAACGCTACCAGCGCGCCTATGACGGACTGAAACGCCACCTGCAGACCAAGACCCACCAGCGGGGTTTTACTCCCGGCCGAATTTTTTCGCCAACTCTTGAAATGAAGTATGGATGAGGGTCGGCCGTCCGTGCGGGCACGTGTACGGCATTTCGGTTTTGGCCAATTGCATTACCAGATCCTCGATTTCCTCCCGCGTCAGGACCGAATGGGCCTTGACGGCCGCCTTGCAGGCCGCCTGGGCAACTTGCTCCTCCAGAAGATTATCGGCGCTCCGCCGCTCACCGGCTGTTTCCAGGATGGCCGCCATGTCCGTAAGCAGGGCTCGGGACGTTGTGCTTTGAAAACACAGCGGCAGGGCATCCACGACAAACGTATCGCCGCCGAACTCGGCGATACTGAATCCCATTTTCTTCAACAGGTCGAGATGACGGCGCACCCGCAGGGCATCCCGGGGCGGCAGATCCACCGTCTCGGGCACCAGTAAGCCCTGACTTTCAATCCGGCCTCGGGTCACCTGCGCCATAAAACGCTCATATAATATGCGCTCATGGGCGGCATGCGGATCCATGAGCGCCAGTCCATCTTCCGTCTCCATCACCACATACAGGCCCCCGATCTGTCCCAGGATGCGACACCAGGTCCAGGGCGCGGATGTATTGCTGATTTCTGACTCGCCTGACCTTCCGCCTTCGCCAAGGCTATGGCGGACAGGCTGATCTCTGGTCTGAGCGTCGAGCGGCGGCATGGGCCGGGCAGGATAAGGAAACCGGCGTTCGCCCGGAACGCCGGGTGCGCCCGAAAAGGGTTCCAGCCCCTTTAACGGCGGATGCCAGTCGCGAGGCACATCGCGGCCCAAAAATCCCTGGCCGAACTCCCTGGCCGAGCTTGGGCAGGCGGGCAGGCCTCCGGCCGAAGGAGCCAACGGCCGGACCGACTGCGGCACAAAGGCGCCAACACCGTCGGGCGCCAATGCCTGGCGCACGGCCGCCGTCACGGCTTCACGAACCGCACCGGGATTGTAAAAGCGAACCTCGCGCTTGGTCGGATGCACGTTGACATCAACCAGCGAAGGATCCAGTTCCAGAAATAAAAACACCACCGGATATCGGTCCCTGGGCAATACCGCGCGGTAACCCTCCCGGATGGCACCGCTGACGATCGGCGCGCCAGCCGGACGCCCGTTAATAAAAATATACTGCTCGGCACGGTCCGAGCGGCTGACCGCCGGCAGACCAACATGGCCAGTCACGCGAATACCGCCGACGGCATGATTCACCGGCCGTAGGTCCGATGGTGATAAAAAGGAAAATAAATCCCGCCGACGATCCTCGAAGGTCGCACCCGGCGCCAGGCTGAAAACCATCCGGCCATCCACCGTCAACTTCATGCCGACCGCGGGATGTGCCAGGCCATAGGTCATGAACACCTGCCGGAGATGCACCAGTTCCGTTTGCTCCGAACGCAAAAACTTGCGCCGGGCGGGCACATTGAAAAACAGGTGGCGCACCTCCACGGACGTGCCGGGCGGGCAACCCGCATCGCGCACCTCCTGGATTTTGCCCGCCGCCATGAGAAGTTCCGTGCCCGTCAGATCGGCAGCACGCCGCGTGCAGAGCCGAAACCGCGCCACCGAGGTAATCGCCGCCAAAGCTTCGCCGCGGAATCCCAGGGTGGCAATCCGCTCCAGGTCATCCACGTCCCGAATCTTGCTGGTGGCATGCCGCTCTACCGCCAGGAGCGCATCGTCCCGGTTCATACCGCGGCCATTGTCATCCACCCCCACGAGCGTGCGTCCGCCGCAGACGATTGCGACATCAATCTGGGTCGCTTCCGCGTCCAGCGCATTTTCGACCAGCTCCTTGAGCACGGAGGCTGGGCGTTCTACCACCTCGCCGGCGGCAATCTTATTCGCCACGACGTCCGACAGCACATGAATGGAATGATCTGCTGACATTGAGTGATTATAAGTCGCAGGTGTTCAGTGTTCGGTGTTCAGAGTTCTTCGTTCTTGGTTCTTCGTTTTTCCATCGTCTGTCATTCGTCTTCAGACATTCGACGTTCGGCGTTGGATGTTGGACGTTTGCTTCTCTTCCTTCTTCTCCGGTCGGTCGTCTGTCATCCGTCGTCCGGTTAAAACGCTTGTTCTCCCTTCCGTTTCCGATATGATTCTATGGCAATGGACTATATTTTTCCAGTCTTAATCATCATATTAGCCATGGGCCTGGCGGCCTGGTGGATTCGGCATGCCCTCATGCGCAGGGATAACGATACGCAGGCGCTCCTGCTTCTGCAAAATCAGATGCAGGCGGGGCTCACCCAAACGACCCAGCAAGCGGAGGGTTTGCAAAAGCACTTACGTGAGGAACTGCGGCTATTGCATGAGCAGGTGGCGCGGGCACTGACGGACGCCAATCGCACGCTGGGGGACCGGCTGGACAATACCGCCAAAGTCATTGGCGACGTCCGCGAGCGACTCGGCCAGATGGACGAGGCGTCCAAGCGAATTTTTGACGTCGGCCGGAACATAGCCGAACTTCAGCAGACTTTGCAGGCGCCCAAATTGCGAGGAGGCTTCGGGGAATACCTGCTGACCGAACTGCTGGCCCAGATCCTGCCCGAAGCCAGCTATGCGCTCCAGTATAAATTCAAAGGCGGCGAAACCGTGGATGCCGTCATTAAGCTCAGCTTAGGAATGGCGGCCATTGACGCCAAATTCCCGCTTGAAAATTTCAAACGCAGTGTTAACGCCGAAGATGAACTGGAGCGCGCAGCGGCCGGCAAACAGTTTGTCCGCGACGTTAAGAAGCACATAGACGACATCGCCAAAAAATATATCCGCACCGATGAAGGCACGTTAGACTTTGCCATGATGTATATTCCCGCCGAGAATGTCTATTATGGAATCATTGTGCGCAATGAGGGAAGCGACGAGGACGCGCTCTTCCAGTATGCGCTCAAGCGGCGGGTCATTCCGGTCTCGCCCAATTCATTTTTCGCCTATCTCCAGACTATCCTGCTGGGCCTGCGCGGCTTGCGGGTGGAGGAAAGCGCGCGGGAAATCATGGACAACCTGGCCCGCTTGAAAAAGGAGCTGGACAGTTTTACGGAAGATTTCCGCGTAATCGGCCAGCACCTGGGCAACGCCCAGAAGCGCTACGAGGAAGCGGACAAACGTCTGGGCCGCGTGGAAGTCAAGATCGAGCAGATGAGCGGATTTTCCAATGCCGTCGAAGGTGAAGCTCCCGGTGGAAAGCTCCCCAGCCACTAACTGCGCATGACCTGATCCCGGCGGAAAGTTTGCCACGCCGCCGCCGTAGCTGCCTGAAGAGTCAGTTCGGCGTCACTGGCAATCACATAGACCGGGCGCCATCACCGACAGAGTTTATGACTCCGCATATAGGTGACGAACTGGCGCGCGTATGCATCCAAGTTGTCGATACTCCCGCCACCGCGCAGGGGACTACAGGTCTCGTAACTAACCCAGCCCTTATAACCCAAACGCTTCAGGACCGCGAAATAGGTCCGGTAATCAAGTTCGCCTTTCCCCATCTGGACGGCCTTCACCAGCGCGGGTTCAACTTTTTCGTAGTTCACCAACTGCGGACGATAACGGTGGCGGTTCAGCACCACGTAATCCGCCACGGTCGAAAAAGCGAGGTGCTCCCTGACCGATCGCAGTGCCTGGTCCATGTTCTCCCCGCGCAGGTGGAGCGACCATGCGTCCACGCACAACTCGAGATTCGGACGGTCGATCTCCAGCAGCATTTCCCGCAGAGCCTTGGTGTCAACCGCAATGTCATGGTGATTCTGGATCCCGAGGGTAACGCCATGCTCCCTGGCGGCATCGCAGGCGGCGCGGAGGCCGGTGATGATCCGCGCCCATTGGGTTCCGAACGGTTCGATTTGGTTCTCGTAGCCTGTGAAAACCCTGATCAGCCCGCAGTCCAGTTTCCGCGCCACGACGGCGATGGCGCGGATGTATTCTACCTGCAGATCCGCCAGAGGCACCTCACTTGCGTTTGCGCCGGCATTGAAGTCCGTGTATGCCGCCATGCAGGAAACCGACAAGCGGTGTTTCTTGAGGAGATCCCGCAGGCGTCTGATCGCGTTGTCACTGATGCGGAACGGGTCGAGGTGGGGACGCTTGCACATAATCTCCACCCCTGAATACCCCAGCGACCTGACCCTGGCGATAAAATCTTCCAGACCCAGGAATGCCTGCCCCCACAAGCCGGCATAACTCACGGAAAACAGGCTTAGTTTCATGGTCCCTCTCCAGTTGTTTTTCAGGTCTTTTGCCTTTTTGTCTTTTGTTTTTGCCTTCAGCGCGAAACCGGTATCCCCACCCTTTTCAGTATGTCATCCGCCGTGGTTGCGGCCTGTGTCTCGCTTTCCGTTGCCGGGTGCGCCGCCAGCGCCTGGCGGATGCGCCCCGGATCCTGCCGTAAATAGGCCGCCGTCAAGTTTGCGGTGAAATCACACAACCTCACCAGCACCGGCACCGCCGCCGGCTGCAAGCGGCCAACCGGCAACTGCTTCAAGTCACCACCGCAGACGCGAGTGGGTCCCTCAACAACAGCGTCTTCGGGAAGATCCGGGAGAAGACCGCGGTTGGGAAGGTTGAGCTGTAATTCAGCCTCCTGCCCGGATGCTACGGCCGTGGCAAAATGCACCTCAAGATTGGGAGTCCAAGGATTGTAGTCAAAAGCCCGCCAGCGTGGGTCTTCGCTTGGAATGGCGTTGCGCTCGACGCATTGCCGGATGAACTCCCAGCGTCCGGCACTGGTATCCTGCGTCTGCGCCAGGGGGCGGTCCCAATGCGCGTCCAGCCCGGCGCGCACCCGCGCCAGGAGCGCACGGTTGCTGAACGCCGGTTGCATGTGGCCGGCCGGGGCGGGGAAATACCCCACGCGCTCCCAGGTTTCCAAGGCCCAGCGCTGATACGGCTGCAGTGCGTCGCGCTGGATCGTCGGCAGACGGCGCCGCAACAATGCGTAACCATCCTCGCCGCGAATCCGGCAGTCGAAGACCCAGGTATGGTGGTTAACTCCTGCGGCGCGGACGCTGATCTCCTCCGGCCGCACGTCGCCCAGAATGAGACTGAGGTCATGGCAGGCGTTCAGATAACCCGGGCAAAGGCCGACGGCACGGATCGAACTACAGCGCCAAATCGTGTCGGCCATGACCTGCGTGGGATTCGTGTAGTTGAGGAACCAGGCCTGGGGAGCCACCCGTTCCAGTACACGGACGACCTGCATGGTGGTGTCAATGCCTTCCAGATACATCACCACGGCAACTGGAGCGGCCGTGTCATCAGCGAAGTAGCCGCAGTCATTAGCCCAGCGGTAAAGCGCATGGGTGTGGGACACTCCGGTGGCCTGGAAACGGCTGCCGCCCGGGCGAAACCGGGAGAGCAAAAAGTCCGCGCCCTCGCAAGCCGCCGCAAGGTCCGTATATGCGCGTGCCCGCCTCGCAACATTCTGCGCCCGCGCGGTCAGGTTAAGAAATTGCGCCATCAATTCGGCTTTTTGCGCGTCCACATCGTAGAGGGCGACCTCCGTCTCGGCGAACACCTCCGGGAAACGTGCCATGTCAACGAAGGGGGGCACCACGCCCAGCCCACCGCCGCCCAGAATAACGAACTTTCTGATCTGCAATCCACGCATAACGCCTCCCATTCGTGTTGTCCCAAAAATCCGTGGAGCCATGCTGAGCGCCACTCATTTTTAAAAAATTTTCCACAGAATTTATGGACAGGTAAAACTATCGGATTTAATGAACAATAGGCAAGTTAAAAATCATCAACGCAAAATAAATGAAAATATATCGAAAACGCCGCTATTTGTAACTCGTTGATCATCAAGGATTACACCTCGTTTTTTATCACTGTTTTCCGCTTGACACAGGACACAAAACGACTTAAATTGACCGCATATTTGGGCAAAGAAAAATAACATCCGTGAAATCCATGGTAAAAGTCGGGATATTAAAGCAATGAGAAATTTTTGATTTTGCAAATGGCCGGATTAGAAAGGAGATTGCTTGTATGCCAAACACTATTAACTATAAAACCGTGCGGAAGCCGCAGGATTTCAGGCTCTTTTCTCTTGTGCGGAAAAAAGGGCGGATGGCCTTCGCGTCTGCGTTTTACAAATTCACGAAGGACCCGCCGGCTCTTGTGCTAATGCATAAAAAGGAAAATTTCTACCCGGAAATTTACCTTGAGTGCGTTTTGCAGATCAATGATCTCAGCGCCCTGATGAAGAATGAATTTATCATCGCTGAAGATACGGCTTATGATGGATGGAAGTTTTATCTTGATCGCTATGGGCACCTGATGTTTCAACTGCGGGACAAGGCCCCTTCCTATGAAGAGAGCGTAGCGATATCCCATCTTAGTCTGGCGACTTTTGTGGGCATGACTTTTAAAGTCGGGTTTACGGTTTCAGGCACAAAGCTACTTTTACTGGCGGCCAAAGATGAGCGCCAACCAATGGAAGTGCTTTTCACGGTCGAAGATTTCAAAGGTCTGCCGCCTTTTTTTTCAAAAATCGAGCCCACCCACCTGGAAAACAAATCCAGCCGCATCCGCATTCAACGCCTTACGGCTTACAACACTGCCCGCTTTGAATTATTCCAGGGTGGAGCAGGCAAGCCCAACGGGTGTCTGGTAAAAACCGACTTTTCCGGCGCAAGCAGGATGTTTTGCGCCTATCACGGGAACAGGGAACTTATTGATATATATACCGGTCCGGAGTTCTGTAACACCACTTCTTACTGGCTGTTTGTACGCGTAACGGGTGCGGTCAAATCGAAGACCAAGCTGAGGATCCACCAGCACCTGGATGGAAGGCCCAATATGTGCCCGGTTTTTTTCTGGAGCTTGGACCGGAAAAAATGGTTCCGCGCCAATTCCTTGAAAGTCACCGACGAAAGGGGCGCTTTTAATCCGTTGCTGGAAGCGCCGGCCAGGGATTTTTATCTTGCCTCCTCCATTCCCTTCCTGGAAACAGAACTGCGCCAGGTAACACAACAGCTTAAGCGGCTGCCTTTTGTGCAAATCACAAATATCGGCCGGACCGTCGAAAAAAGGGATATTAAATTATTAAAATTGACGGACAGCACGGTGCCGGATGTTGAAAAAAAGCATATTGCCCTTATTTGCGGCCAACACTCACCCATGGAAATGCTGGGCGCCCACTTTTTAATGCCCATGGTTGACTATCTCAAAAAGAATAAAGCGATTCTTCAACAGGTTGTTTTATATTTTGTGCCGATAGTCAACATGGACTGTGCCCATTGGGGAGGGAACGGATTAAATGTCAACAAGCTGAATACCAACAGGTGCTGGTTTAAAGATCTTCAGCCGGAAACAAGCGGTATTCTTAATTATTTTAAAAAACTGAAGCATAAAGGTATCCAGGTTGATTATTTTATTGATATTCACGCCGGCGGGACATTTAGGAACCATCCGCTTGTAACTTATTCGGACAATTTCTATGTCGGCCCCACTGTTAAAAATATATTTAAGGGAAAAGCCGATGCGCAGAAAATGATTCACAAGAAGCATCGCGCCCTTAAGCTGCTGGAGCAATATGCCGGCTTGCGTACAATTGACCATATCGAGGGGTCTTTTCGCCGGGCGCTGGCACAGGACTATTTTCGCATAGCCTATCCGGAAGCCATGGCCTTTAGCCTGGAGCTGGGAACGTCCTCTTATTTTGATCCAATCAAGAAAGAATCCAAGGTTGTAGATCAACAATCTCTCCGTATTGTGGGTGAGGGATTACTTAAGGCCATATTAGCCCAGATTTCCGCCGATGCACCCGGATGACCGATCTTTCCGGTAGATTTTGCAGGGTTTATAATTTCGGCTAAGTCCTTCGAAGGCCTTTTCGAATCTGGTGTGGCATAGGCGTGCCAAGCCGCCCCCACTCTACTTTTCCCCAGTCTCAAAATACATGACATGGGCTCATGTCACGTGCTACAATTACCGTGCAAAGAGAAAGTGCCTTCAGAAGAGAAAATGTCTTTGAATAATTCCGGATAACACATGCAGGAGGTGGGGTGTGGAAAGAGCATATGACGTCGTGGTATATGGCGGAGGGTTCCGGGGGGTGGGAACAGCGTGTTTTCTGGCATCGTCGGGTAAAAGAGTCCTTATTGTGGAGCCACGGCCTTCGCCAGGCTGGGAGGCGGGATGGTGTCTTAATCTCGAGCTCGGCAGAGCACGGTCCGCTTTTGGCGACGAGTTCAGTTCGAGGCTGGAGACGGTCGGCGGCATGCGAGGTGGAAGGATGGATGCCCCGATCACCGAGATTACACTTGCCAAAATGCTGAAGGAGAAGAACGTTGAACTTCTGCATTACGTCAATCTCGTGGGCGTCCGCCGTTCGGAGCGGAGTGTTGTCTCCCTGATCCTCACGGGGAAATCGGGTCAGTTCGAGGTTGGCAGCCGGGCTTTTGCCGACGCCTCCGAAAACGGCATTCTTCTGCGGATGAACGGCGCGGAATTGGTAAAGCCGGTATCGGACAAGTCAGCCTACAGTTTTCTTATGGCGTTTGCGGACGACACGGCGCGGCTTCCCGCTAAAATATCCGCCGGGGGGCGTGAGATGCTTCTTAAAAAGGGAATCTGGAAAGGAGAGGTGCAGATCGACTTTCTTTGCGAGTCGGGGGGCGTGGCCGCTGCCCGCGGTATGATGCCTGATGTGTTGCGGGTTCTCCGCGCCGAGGTACCAGCGTTGAAAAACGCCATGGTCGCCACCGCGGCGAACGCCGTTCTACCATTGGAACGGTGGAGCTTGCCTGGGCGCAAGTCGTCGGCCCGCATCACAGGTTTTGACAATCTGTTCGCCAGCGGTCCATGGCATGAGCCTGTGTTCTCGTTCGAGGACAGGTCGGGGCTGATCGCCGACAGAATTGGCATCGGCGAACGGGTGGGAACGGAAGTGTCTAAAGCTCTCAAGTCGCTGAGCGGAAAGAAGATCGAAGGCGATGTCGCCTCCATCACCCATCCGCCCGACGAGAAAGCCGATGTGGTTGTCTGCGGCGGGGGGACCGCAGGGGCACTGGCCGCGATCGCCTCCGCGCGGAATGGAGTCGACACGCTTCTTGTGGAAGCGTCAACTTGTCTTGGCGGCATCGGCACTGGCGGCGCCATCCATGTATACTACCATGGCGCCAAAGGTGGATTACAGGACGAGGTGGACGAGCGCGTCGAGGAGCTCACGCCACTTTTCTCGGGCGGCAAATCGGTTGTCGGTTTTCAGCCGGAAGTCAAGAAGGTTGTTTTGCAGCGGCTGTGCGACGAGGCTGGCGTGAGAACCATTTTCGAGGCGTTGGTTTGCGGCGTCGAGACGGAGCCGCTGCCTTCCGACCTGCCTGCGAAGGGGACGGATGCTCCAACACGGAGAGTGCGGTCTGTCATTCTGGCCGATACCGAGTGGCAGCGCCGCTGCGCCGCCGACGTGATCGTGGATTGCACGGGGGACGGCGACGTGGCCGCCCTGGCCGGCGCCGACTACACCTTTGGCCGCTCAACCGACAGCCTGGCCCACGCATACTCACAGCCCGCGGGGTTTCTGGCTGATGACGGGCTGAGCCTCTACAACTTCGACGCCGGCTATTGCGATCCGACGGATCCGTGGGATTTGTCGAGAGCCCGCCGCGAGGGAATTCTCACGTATCTGCGGGACAAGTATGACGAGAAGAACCGCCTGCTGTACATTGCCCCCATCATCGGGCTGCGCAACAGCCGCCAGATCGTTGGCGACTATCGCCTGAGCCTGTTCGACGAGATCGCCTGCGCCGAGTTCCCGGATGTCGTGGCATACTCCTATTCACACCTCGACGACCATGCGCTTGATTATGAGAATGAAAGCGACGAGGTCATGCTGTGGGTCTGGGGGCTCGGCAATTGGCGAACACTGATTGGCAGTGAGATGCCATACCGCACTCTGTTGCCTAAATCCGTGGAGGGGATGCTTGTGGCCTGCCGGGCAATTTCGATGGACAACGACGCCCACTACCAGCTCCGCATGCAACGCGACATGCAGCGGTTGGGCGAAGTGGCCGGCGTCGCGGCGGCGATCGCCGTGAAAAACAAGACCACGCCCCGCGGTATCGATGTCGGGCGTTTGCAGAAAAAGCTTTACGAGACAGGTGCCTTGTCTAATCCGGAAGGTGGATATCACTGTGAGACGTGGAAGCCCAAGGAACTGTTCGTGAAAAAACTTGGACGGCCTTTGGCCAGCTCGACCTCGCCCATCGTCAGGATGATCGCCGAGTCATCCGTCGCCGGGGGAAATACGCCTGCGCGGCTCGAGTCCGGGGATCCCAAGGAGCGGTTCAGCGCCGCCGTGGAGTTGGCGCTGGCTGGAAGGCAAGAAGCTTTCCCCGAGCTTCTGCGATGCGTTGAAGAGCGAAGCAACGTCAAGACCAACGGGCCGGTTCACCGGCAGATCGACGCCTGGAAATTCGCCATTGCCCTATTGGGCATGGCGGGGCGCAAGGAGGCCGTCCCGCAGATCGAGAAGATACTTGACGACAAGACCGCCGACTTCCGCGCCTTGACGCTCGCCGTACGGGCACTTGGGCGCATAGGCGTGCGATCCTCCGCTTCTGTAATTGAGAAGTTGCTGAAGCGCAAGGACATTCCAAGCATCATTACTTTGCAGGTGAGCTACGGCGGAATCACCCCTGTGACCGAGGACGCCTTGTGGAAGCTCGAACTCGCCGCAGCCGAGGCTCTCCACGCCCTTGGCACCAACCGGCGGGATCTGGTGGAGAAATATCTCGACGACCCACGGGGCTATGTCCGCCGCTGCGCCCAGTGGCTGGCCGACAAGCTGGCCCGGGAAAGCACGCGCGGGATGGTTCTCCGTTGACGCTGGCGGGACGATTTGCTATTAAGGGCGCATCTGTAAATTTTTCTTGAATCGCTACGGAGAACACACAATGTACATGACCGGTTTTGCGGATGAAACCAGCCCCTCCCTGGATACCCAGATCCAGGTGACGAAGGAGCTTGGCTGGCGCGATATTGAATCACGGAATGTCCAGGTGGACGACTTTCCCGCCGGTAATATCCATGACATTTCCGACACGGCCTTTGACCGGCTTGCCGTCAAGCTGGAAGCCGCCGGCATACGCATCAATTGTTTCGGCTCCGCCATCGGCAACTGGAGCAAACATATTGACCAGCCCTTCGAGACTTCGCTGGCGGAAGTGCGCCGCTCCATTCCGCGCATGCAGAAGCTGGGCACAAAACTGGTGCGCATCATGAGTTTTGCCGTGCGCGACGGCGACGATCAAATGGAGGTGGAACGGTTCAAGCGGGTCCGTGAAATCCACAGGATGTTCGCGGACGCCGGGCTCACGGCCGTGCACGAGAACTGCATGAACTACGGCGGAATGGGCTGGCAATTCACGCTGAAGCTCCTGGAAAACGTGCCGGGATTGAAACTGGTATTCGATACGGGCAATCCGGTGGACAGCGATGACCGCAGTAAACCCAGCCCCTATCCCAAGCAATCCTCCTGGGAATTTTATTCGCATGTCCACGAGCATGTAGCCTATATTCACATCAAGGACGGTATCTACGATGCGGCCACCAAGAAAACGATCTTCACCTATCCGGGCGAAGGCCACGGCGACATTCCCAAAATCATAAAGGACCTTTTCGCGCACGGTTATGATGGCGGCATTTCGATTGAACCACACATGGGGGCGGTCTTCCATGATCCAAATTCCCAGCACAGTCTGAACGCCGCCGAAATATACGTCGAGTACGGCCGGCGCATGCTGAAGATGGTCAATAATATTCGGACGGAATTGCGCCTGCCGCCCTACCGGTGACGGCTCCCGATCCGCGCGTAAGCGCGCGGATCGGGAATGGTTTATGGTAAATGGTTGATGCGGATGACGCGGCCCAGAACAAAAAATGGCCGGCAAACGTTGCTGTTCACGAGCATATGCTTCCTGCTTCATTTCCGCCGAAGGCGGATCCGCCTATGGCGGAAACCATCGACCATCAGACGCGCGTTCTTACGCGCGGATTTAGGAACGCCCATGACATTCAGCGGGACGATCGGTCAACACACCATCACCCGAATGCGGGAGACCGCGCACCTGTTTGCCGTGCTGGGAAGCATTCTCGGGCAGGCGACCCGATTGCAACACTGGCCGCGCACCACCCGCGCGGTGTTCGCGCGCCAAGTCCTGTTCACGGGAGTTGAGGCCCTGCGTTTTGTGTCCCTGGTGGCGTTTCTGACCGGCATCTCGGTCGTCGTACAGGCCCAGGTCTGGCTGGGCAAGGCCGGCCAGTCAGCGATGCTCGGTTCCGTGCTGATTGCGGTCATCCTCCGCGAAGTCGCGCCACTCCTGGTCAATTTCATCGTCATCGGGCGCAGTGGCACGGCCATCGCCGTCGAGCTGGCCAACATGAAAGTGTTCGGCGAGATCAAGGTGCTGGAGGCTCAGGGCCTGGATACCCTGCTCTATCTGGCCATCCCGCGGGCTTTGGCTTTTGCCCTTTCCGTTTTCTGCCTGACCATCTGGTTTACCATCGTCGCGTTTGTCAGTGGTTATGCTTTTGGCATTCTCTTCGGCGTCGGCGCCACGGACCCGGTGATTTTCATGAATACCATCTTGAAAGGCCTGCATCCGGCAGATGTGTACAACCTGCTGGCCAAAACCCTGGTTCCCGGCCTGTTCACGGCGGGTATTTGCATCATGGAGGGCCTCAGCGTGCGCTATTCCATTACGGAGGTACCGCAGGCCGCCACGCGGGCGGTCGTACGCTCCATTGCGGCGCTCTTCATTATTTCGGCCATTGTTTCCGTGCTGACGTATATCTGACGCGGTGTGCCCGCAACCATAAGAAATCAACCACGGATTACAGGCATGTGGTCTGTCAAGTTGTTTGAGTAAGAATTATTAATGTTTTTTCTTCAAACTCTTTCAGA
>VSJD01000016.1 GCA_008636095.1 Kiritimatiellota bacterium
TCTGAAAGAGTTTGAAGAAAAAACATTAATAATTCTTACTCAAACAACTTGACAGACCACATGCCTGTAATCCGTGGTGAATAGTTGCCATATTCCATTCAGGCCAATACTTTGGTCAGTGCGTGAAATACCAGTTCGTCGTCAAGCAGTCCGATCTTGCGTCCATTGGCCGTGAACATGCCACGACTGAACTGCGGAACGGCATGGGCCACGGTCGCCGGGATTGCCCGGACATTGTCTCGATGGAACCGGTGCAGACCCATGACCTCGTCCACGGGAAAGGCCATGGCGAACCGATCCTTACGGGCCACCAGCAGGCGCGGCAGGATTTTGGAAGCCGCCTTTGCCGCAGCCGACGTTTCGGCCGCAGCCGACGTTTCGGCCGTAGCCGACGTTTCGGCCGTAGCCGACGTTTCGGCCGGTGCCGACGACTCGGCCGATGGTTCCAGCCGGGATGCCGGCTCCAGCCGGGATGCCGGCTCCAATCCCAGTAAATTGGCCAGTGAAAAACATAATAGCAGTTCGCCGCGCACGCTCGCCAATCCCATAAGCATCCGGTCGGAGCGATGCGGCACACGTCGAATGGGGCGCATGGACACAACTTCCACGCATAAGCGCGCGCTGAGCGCCAGCCATTCCGGTCCGATTCGGAACACAAAAGCCGTGTCGGTGAACCCGGCTTCAGTCTCTTTTGCACGGGCCAGGAATTGGGTCCATTCCTCGATATAGCCGGCGGGTGGTGTGCGATTAAGCAGGGCATGCGCGCCCTGCTCGAACGTCGGGCAGTTCCGGCAGTGAATGTGCCGGTGCAATTCGGGGCAGGACTTGTCGCCCTGGACACCGATTTGGTTCCAGCAATCCTGGATAGTGGTCGCGCTCATGTTGTCACCTTCACATGGTCACGGACGCGTGCGGCGTGCCGGCGCAAGCGTTCGGCGCCCGTTTCGTCGCCGCGGCGTGCCTTCAGCAGGGAAAGATGAATCAAGGCCTCGTAGAAATCCGCGTCCAGGTATAACGCGCGGTTCATGCATTCCTCCGCCGCTTGAACTTGTCCCGCCGCTGTCCGGATCACGCCCAGGAGGAAATGGGCTTCCGCCAGCGGAGGGTTTTCCTTCAGCAGGTCCTGGCACATTGCGGCGGCCTCGTCCAGTTGGCCCTGGTCCGCCAGAACGCGGATGCAGTCCAGCCGGGATTCCGGCGAAAGGGATGTTTCATGGAGCGGGATTACTGCAGGGCCGGGTTGAACCCGGGAGCCAGACGGCACTACCTGATCGCTGTTCGGGAAATTGCTTATGTCGCCGCGGCTACGCTGGAGGTGTGCTAAACACTCTGCCTGCCCCGCTTGGAGCGGGGTTGTCGCGTCAGTGCCCCTGCCGTGGACGGCGGCAGATTCAGGCGCGGCCTTGCATGGCTTGGTCTTTATTTTGCAATAGGCAAAGGCGCCGCTGTGACGGACCGGCTCGTAACGATCCGTCAGCAGAGGCATCATTTCGGCATGCCCCACAAACAACAGGCCTCCGGGCTTCAGCAGGCGATCCAGCTTGGCAATGATATGCCCGCGCGCCTCCACGTGCTGGTAAATAAGCAAATTGCGGCAGAAAATGATATCGTAAATTTGTTCCGCGGCAAACCCCGGCGGGCCCATAATATTGCCATGAATAAACCGAATGCCGGCACGGATTTCGGGGCTGACAATCCTGGCGGCGTCTTCGAGTTTGAAATAGCGCTCGCAATGTTCCAACAATCCGCTCCGGAAAGAATTGGGCCCATAGACACCTTTTTCGGCCTTACGCAACAAAGCAGGATTAATATCTACGGCATCAATCCGGTAACGAGCCGGACGGAGGCCCACTGACTGAAGCGCCATGGCAATGGAATATGGTTCCTCCCCGGAGGAGCAGGGAACACTCAACACCTGCAACCGGTCATGAGGATGTGCGGCTAGCCATGTTGCACACACGTACTTGGCCATAAAAACAAACGGCTCGCGATCGCGAAAAAACCAGGTTTCCGGCACCACGATCATTTCGATCAGCGCCAGGAGTTCATCCGGTGCCGACGACTCGGCCGGTGCCGACAACTCGGCCGGTGCCGTGTTCAAGCGCTTAAGGTAATCGCTTTCTTTTGTCAGGCCGCATGCGGCCATGCGCTGTTTCACGGCATCGGCCACGGCCTGTGGACCCAGGGTGTGTGCATCCAGCCCGATTACCTGAGACAGCCATTGTTCTACGGTGTTTGCCGTCATGATGCAGACTTCTCCGGCTCTTCTATGTTTCTCATCGCGCAGTGTGATCGTGGCACACATTCGGTTCGAAAAAGGCGGCGGCGACCCCGCCAAGCGCGGGATAAATCTTGAGCCGCCTGCGGGTTTGCCGCGCTTGCATGGACACAAGTCCAATGCTGCGTCCGGCGCGCCCGCATCCGGCCCAAGCCTTGTCCCGCGTCAGACGCGGGATTGCCTTGCTTTTTCGAATTCGCCTCCGGCGAAAGCCGAATTCGACACACGGCAGCATCGGGCTGCGCTCAGAGCTACGCCCGATAAAATTAACGAATATATCTTTAGCCCATTTTTGCGGACATTCATTTTATGTGGAACGTCAGCCCTCAGCCACGAGGGTGCCGTTGCGGCACCCGAGTAGGCTGAAGGGCCTTGTTCGCTGTCTTCATTTTGAATATGCCGTTATGTTGAAATAGTCCTCAGTCCTACAGTCTCCATCCTTCTTGAGATAAAACGTCTTTGTTCCTTTTCGGAATGGCCATACTAATGCCTTGAGCATTATGCCTGATTCCTTTGTTGGCCATCGTTCGTTGCAGACAAAGACAATTTGTTTATGAGAGTACGAGCCTCTGATGACCTTTGTTACGTCATAAATGATCAGTTTCTCTGTTTTCTCCCAGTTACCTTGGGTAACACGGAGGAGGGATGTTTCAGATAAGAAGGTGCATTCAATTTCTATCGTGGTGTTGGTTTCATTCAGCGGCCATATGATCGAGTCCTCGGGTAATTTTGCTGTGGTATGGATTTTATCTTGGGCATTGGAAAATGATGCGCTCCCGAAGATCGCGAGAATTAGAAGGATATTGTTGGTTTTCATATTTCAGCAAACGTGTGTTAGCCGTAAAACGGTTGGCAAAGCAATAACTTGGTTCTTTATCCGCCTTTGGCGGATGTAACTGCGTTCCGCCTTGGGCTGAGCGAGTCTGCGAAGCTCTGCGGAACAGAATGCGTTAGATTGGCTCGGCGGCCAGGCGTCGCCGGCGGCGCTATACTCGTGTATGCGTCGTCCGGCGAGAACACCGCCGCCGAGCCAAGATCACACATTCGGTCTCCGCACCCAAGGCGGAACGCATTGTTGTCGATACAATTCTGCATGCGATTACCTCAACATGTGCCACCAAACAACAGATTATCAAGCTCTCTCGGAACCAAATTATTCACAATGACCCGCTGAATAAATCCGGTTCCATTGACGGCCAACTTGCCAAGACAGGGAGTTCCGGGAGCGGTCACGTTGTTCTGACTAAAATCGGCTTCTTCCCGTTCCACGGTGTTCGTCACCGTTTCGGCCAAAAGCCCGATGATACGTTGTTGGTCGCCCCCACCGGCATAGGGCGTCAGAATGATCCGGGTGCTCAGGTACACGGCGCAGGGTGCACCGCCAACCAGGCAGCCGAGATCCACGATCGGAACGCCGGTTCCGCGATAATTAGCCAGGCCGGCTATATAGTCGGGTGCGCCGGGACAGGCCCGCAAGGTCACGAGCGGAACCACCTCGATGACCTTGCGCGCCTCCAGGGCGTAATTGGCATTCCCCGCTTTGAAGACGATAAACAGCATAACCTCACTCTTTGATTCAGACGACTCAAGTCACAACTTTGCCATTCTATCGAACGGCCTCTACATCAATCTGGTGTGGCGGCGGTTCGAGTCCGACTCTTAGAGAAGTCGAGAGAGAACTGCAACCGATTCCTACACTTTAAATTTTTCAACTTCCGCTTGCAGGCGCTGGGCGGCATTGCGTAACTGCGCTGTGGCTTCATTGAACTGCCGCAACGACTCCGCTGTTTTAACGGCGCCTTTGCTTACTTGCGTCAGGGCCTGGCTGATCTGCTGAGCGCCTTGCGACTGCGCGTGCATACCGTCATTGACCGTTTCAAATTTAGGCGCGAGGTCTTTAACCTGCGCAATGATGCCCACCAGCGGGCGACTGATGGTCTCCATCGCCTCCGTGCCGCGGCCGACTTCACCGCTGAACTTGTCCATCTCCATGACGCCGACGGCCACGGCCGACTGCATTTCCTTTACCATGTGCTCGATATCAAGCGTGGCTACGGCGGTCTGATCCGCCAGCCGGCGAATTTCCCGGGCGACAACCGCGAAGCCCTGGCCGTATTGGCCGGCCTTTTCCGCCTCGATCGCGGCATTCAATGACAGCAGATTGGTCTGATCGGCCACCTTGGTGATCGTGGTCACTACCATGCTGATCGTGCCGGCTTTCACGTTGATGGCTGCCAGCTTGTCCGAAATGGAGGCTGCGGCCTTCGCCAATTGCCGGATGGAGCTATCCATGCCGGTCAAGCCCGTGCGGCCGGTATCGGCCAGGGTGACAGTACCTTCAGCCACATTCTTCACCGTTTCCATGGTTTGGGAAAGTTCCTGGGACGTGGCCGATATTTGCTTGGCCGCCGTGACCACCTGCGTGGTCGAGGCGCCGAAAGTGGCGATGACCGACGCCTGTTCCCGCGCGGTGGCCTCAATTTCCGTGGCGGTTGATACCAGCTGGACACTTGACTGCTGAACCTGGCTTACCAGCGAATTCAGGCTATCGGCCATGGTTGACATGGAATGCCAGAGCTGGCCCGTCTCATCCCGCGGCGGACGGCGGATCCGGTTAATTTGCGCAATTGCCTGGCGGGCCTCGGCGATCCGACCGTGTGTGATTAGGCCCGCCACGCCCGCCAGGTCCGTGATAGTGTGCGTGATGGACCTTGACAGCATCAGCAGTACCAGGGTGGTCAGCAGAATGGCCCCCAGTCCCACCAGTAAATTCAGGTTGCGGATGGTGCGCGTGGAGGTCATGACTTCACGGGCCAGCGCGCGTGCGACCACGATCCACCCGAACACTGCATCGGTGCGGTAGGCCGCCAAGACCTCCTCGTCCTTATAGATATAGCGCATGCTGCCGTTTTTTTTCTCCATAATTTCCGGGCCAAAAACCAGGCTGGCCAGGTTGGTCGTCATTACCATGGAGGCATCCGGATGCGAGCAGATGACACCCTTGCGGTCGGTCACAAAGACATAGCCCGAAGGTCCGATTTTGACCGGTTTTACAAACTTGTCCGTGAATGATTTCAAGTCCAGTGCGCCCAGGAGTACGCCGGCGGGTTTTTCGCCGACCCGTACGGGCACGGCCACAACAACTACCGGATTGTCGGAAACCTTGCTGCGAATGACTTCGGAGACGGCAACTGCGCCGGTCATGGCCTGTTGAAAATAATCGCGCTCGGCGACGTTAAACGTCTGAGAGCCTTCCGGCGCGGTAGAGCAGATGGCGTTGCCCTGCCGGTCCACGAGCACGAGTGTTTCATAATAAGGCGCATCACGGTTAAATCGCTTGAGCAATTCCATGCCCTCGGCAACCATGCTGGGAGCGGGCGTTGCCACGGCGACGATGTTCCCGAATAATGCCACATCACTCCACAGCAATATGTCGCTCTGCCGCTCGCCGACCCAGGCGGTAATGCTCTTGATCGTGGAATCGGCAATCAGATTCATGGAATCCAGGGCGGCCTGTTGCATTGCATCCCGGGACACGCGATAGGTCAGCCATGTTGAAGCGCCCAGGCTGAGGATGAACAACAGGATGGTCGGGACGACAATCTTGGTTCGGACGCTGGCGGTTTTCATGGTCGTCATAGGAAATTTAGTGATTAAGCGATTTTAGATTCGGCAATTATTTTCTGCATTCTGCATTAGACTTTAAACTGGGCCGCTTCCTGCTGGAGGCCGCGGGCGGCTTCCTTCAATTGCTCCGTGGCCTCGTTAAACTGGCGAAGTGATTCGCGGGTTTGGTGCGCGCCTTCGCTTAACTGGATCATGGCCTCGCTGATTTGCCGTGCCCCTGATGATTGGGCCTGCATGCCTTCGTTGACCGATTCAAACCGCGGGGTCAGCACTTTAACCTGCTCGATAATCCGGCCCATCTGCACGCCAATTTCGCTGACCGCGTGAACCCCCTGCGTGACTTCGCCGGTGAACTTGTCCATTTCCATGACCCCGGCGGTTACGGAGGTCTGCATTTCGCGAACGGTCTGATCAATTTCCAGGGAAGCTACGGCGGTCTGGTCCGCCAGGCGCCGGATTTCGCGCGCCACAACTGAGAATCCAAGCCCGTATTCGCCGGCCTTTTCCGCCTCAATGGCGGCGTTGAGCGACAGCAGGTTCGTCTGATCGGCCACCTTGGTGATCGTGGTCACCATGCTGTTGATGGCGTTGGCCTTTTCGTTGATCACCGCCAGGCGTGCGGAAATGGTGGCGGTCGCCTCGGCGAGCTGACGCATTGAGCCTTCCATGCCCGTCAGCCCGGCGCGGCCGGTATCGGCCAGACCTTCAGTTTCGGCGGACACGGTCTTGACATCCTGCATGGTCCGGACCAGTTCCTGCGAGGTGGCCGAGATTTCCTTAACGGCGGCCGTCACTTCTGTGGTGGATGCGCCGAATTCCGTCACGGAGGCTTCCTGCTGGTGGGAGGCGGCGGCAATTTCCGTGGCGGTGGACACCAATTGCACGCTCGACCGCTGAACCTGGCCGACCAGCGAAGCCAGGCGCTGGGTCATGGTGGAGACGGCGGCAAACAACTGGGAAGGTTCGTCCTTCGTTTTCCTCCGCATGGCCGGTTGCATGGCCGCGATGGCCTGGCCGGCTTCGGCCAGGTTGCCTTCGGCAATGACCTTGGCCACGGCAATAATTTTATTGATCGGTTTGGCGATGGCCGTGCCGATCAACAGGGCCAGCCCGATGGCCAGCAGCATTACGATGACGCCGCCCAGGGGGCCGACCAGCAGGAGACGATCCACGGCGGCATCAAGTTGGGCCAGCACGCCGTGGTAGTCATCTTCATACATGCCGGCGGCAATGACCCAGTCCCAAGCCGGAAAATACGTTACTGCGGCCACTTTCATGCGGGACACCGATTCGTCCTTGTTCTGCCAGGGATAGCGCTCATAGTCTATCGAACCATTGGTGGTTTCCAAACCCTTGGCAATGATCTCCTGGATGAAATAATTGCCGGCCGGGTCCTTGGAATCCCAGATATCCGCGCCATCGCTTTCACCGCCCTTGGAAATGATGTAGTGCCCGCGTTGTTCGCCCTTGCCGCCGAGAATATAGACATAACCGGTTTTGCCGACGACAATGGATAGAATGGCCTCGCGCAGTTCCTGGTTGACCTTGTCCAGGTTGAAGCCCACGTACAGCATGCCAACCACCCGCTTCTTGGCCGGGGAATCCCAGATCGGCTCGTAGGCGGCGGCATGCCACTGGTCCAGTACCCGGGCGCGACCGACGTAGGTCGCGCCCTTCAACACGGCGGCCAACACCGGCGTTTCCTCGCCCTGGGCGGTGTGGTGTGCAATGAACGTGCCGATGGCCCGCTTGCCGTCGGCCGTCGGCACCGTCGTGGCCACCCGCAACATGTCGCCTTCCTCATTCATGCGCTGAAAAATGGTGCAGTAACACTGCGCAAACCTGGTGACCACGTCCACAACCGGACTTGGCACCTTGAAATCGGTGTTCGGCACCAGTCGCGTCTGGCCCAGCATCATCAAGGGCAAGGATACATTGGTCGCCTGCTGGGTGAATTGGTTGCGCGCGACCCAGGCAATCCGGTTGGTGTCGAACGTAATCGTCCCCTGCGCCTCGAGTTCGGCCCACGCGGCTTCCACGTGCTCGCGCAAACGCTGTTCCGTGCGGCGGTTGACCATGTCGCACACCCGATGGACTAATTTCGCGATCTGGCCGGTGTCTTTACTGGAGATCGCGTTCATGTCGTTAACAATATCTGTCATCAGGTCCTGCTTCTGGGTCAGGATAAGCAGTGACATCACGAGCACCGGCAATGCGGCTGCCAGCACGGCGAGCCAGACGATTTTATGTTTCAACGTCAATTGCATAACACCCCTCCAGATGAATGGACCAAGGATCGTTTGGATTTATGGATGATACGAGCTTTGCGCGCGCGCGGCAAGGTATTTTCGCGGGCCTGACTCATCGAGTGTGTGGGGAGACGGATGGCGGAGGGCGTTTGCTCCGCAATTCCTGCAAGCGGAACCGATGCTGGCGGGGACTGAAGCCGCAACACCTTTTGAAGTTTTTACTGAACAAAAACTCATCCTCATACCCGCATTGACCGGCAATGCTTTTCACCTGATCTCCGGTTGTGATCAGCAATTCCTGGGCATGGCGGATACGCGCATTGCGCACGAAATCTATGGGGGTTAGGCCGGTAATCTGTTTGAACAGACACCTGAATCCGTGACGGGATTTTATTTAAAGAGCCTTAAACCAAAGTTTATAACTACTTACACAATCAGCACCGTATCACTCAACTGGGATGCGTTTGATTGCATGATAAGAGTCGCCCTGCGGGTGAGGTCATTGTACCGCATCAGCTTTGTTGGCAAGGGGTTTGGAGTAGTCACTACACCGGCACCCTTGCCGCCGCGCAGTTGCGGCACACTGACCTCATCACGGATCCAGGAGACAGTGAAATTGTGCGACGGACCGAGCTTGGACAATGTGCCCGACTGATGGGCAACGGCTTAGTTCGGCATCATCCCGTTTTCCCGGTCTCGTTCGGGTCAAAACCCCCAGTCATCTGGATGATACCGTCCTTTATTACCAGGAAGATCGAATCCTTTGACGTGAGAATCGCAATGTCTTGAATAGGGTCGCCATTCACGACGAGAAGATCTGCCGTTTTCCCCGCTTCAAGGGTGCCGGTCCTGCTGAGAATACCAAGGACATCCGCTGTGCTGCGTGTGGACGCCACCAGCGCATCCATTGGCGAAAGACCACAGTCAACGAAGAGGCACAGCTCGTTCATGATTGAACCGGGTCCGCCATCCGTACCGGTGACAATTTTGATTCCCATAGTATGTGCTTTCGCAACACCGGCACAGTGAATGGGATGGGCCGCTTTCATCCTCTCCGTCATGTACGCAGGCCAGCGCTTGCCTTCCCTTGCCTTTTCACTGGTAATGTAAAGTGTCGGCATGTACCAGAGTCCCTTGGCCGCCATCCCCTCCAATGCGGCCTCGTCAATTAGAGCACCATGGAGAATGACGTCACATCCGGCTTCAATGGCATTCGCGAGGCCCGGTTGCGCGTGGGCGTGAACATGAACGCGTTTATCCCTCGAATGCGCCTGGGCAACAAGCACGCGAAGTTCCTCCAGTGTGTAGTCCTCGTGGGTGAGCTTCTCGTGTTCCCACTGGAAGCCTCCGGATGCAGCTGTTTTAATGAAATCGGTTCCCGCCGCGATCATCTCGCGCACGGCCTTCCGTATCTCCCATGGACCATCGGCACTACGGCCGCGTACATGCCCACAGGTCGCGGTGACAACCGCCCCGATCAGTAGATCAGAACATCCGCGCACTTGGCCGCTCCGGATCACGTCCCGCAAGATCATGCTTTCCGGCGATCCCGCGGCATGTGCCACGGTCCCTGTGCCCCACCGCAGACACTCCTGCAACTTCCCGACAGCCTGTAGATTGGTCCTAACGTGCCCCATATGGTCCAGGCGACCAGGTTCCACACCCACGTGCATGTGCCCGTCAATTAAGGCCGGAAGCACGGTCTTCCCCTGAATATCGATCACCTGGCATCCTTTTGGCACGGTGACGGCAGTAGTCGAGCCGACGCGCTCCAGGAGGCCATCGCCAATAACTACCGTGCCTGAATTGACCGGAGGGTGCCCTGTGCCATCAATAATTCGACCGTTAATTAACGCGATCTTCGTCATGTTGGCTCACTTGCTCCCGGTAATAGCCGAAAACGAATAGCATTTTATCCGGTGTGCCGCGAGTATATAACGGTGACCGAAGCGGGACAAGCGCAAATCGAGCGGTATTGGGCGGTATAATGAATAATCCGCCATAGGCAGGCAGGAACGTTGTTTACGTCGTCGTCCCGAGCGTTCCGAGGCGCTCCCGGTTCCGCCGACGTGACCCGCTGACCAGGCTCCGCCGGAGCGCTACGCCGGGCCAAGGCCGCGGAGCGGCCGGCTATTTTGGCCATGGGATTTGAATGGGTGGGATGGAGCGGACGCGCTCTTGATATGGTGGGCCGAAGTCGTAGACCATTGCCAACAGTGCTTGGTGATTGAGGTTGCGGGTAGCCTGCAGGATCCGTTCAACATGAAATATTTATGTGTTTTTAGATTGTCTATTATTCATTAAATCTGATAGTTTTATCCACAAATTCTGCGGATTGCGGAAGACCCGAAAAAAAGGTGGCGCGGTTGAAATTATACATTGTGTGTGATGTTTCGCGGATCAGCGGGATCCTCGGCGGGGGAAATGGCCTGCCGCCGTGGTTCTGGTTCCCGGATTTGGAAAAGGACGATTTGCGTATCGAAATGACCGGCAAAATCAATGGCGCGGCCAGAGTTGCACGGCAGATCGGGGCAACGGAAATCCTGGTTCACGAAGCCTGCCCGGTGGACATGGTTTCCCTGGATGAAGAAGTAAAACTCATCCGGGGTGGAAGCCGGCTCTATCTCGACAAATCGTTTGCGGGTATCGCCTTCATCGGACAGGGTCTCGCGAAACATGTTGCTTCCTCAAATGGAATCGAAAATAACATCAGGAAAATAGAATTTAACGGCCATGAAGTTGATGAAATGACCATCTGTTCTCTTTATGCCGGATCAATCGGCGTCCCTACCATATGTGCCAGCGGCGACAGTGGTTGTTTTAAAATATTGAAAAGATTCATGCCAGGTTTAATTACTCACAAAAATTCCTGGCAGGCGATGACAAGTGGATTGGAAAAGATCGGTAAGGCCAGGCCAATTGCCCTGCGCGGCAGGATCGAGATCACATTTCATTTCGGCTCCGAAACATTGGCAACCATGCACACGCGGCTTTCGAATGTTGTCAAAACAGGCAAGACAACCACGCGCGTCCGCGCCACAAACATGCCGGAAGCGTTTGACGCCTATTGTTCCTGCGGACTTGTCGCCTCGGTTGACTGGCTGAATAGTCCGAATGTTCATAAATCGTGCAAAAATTAAGCATTGGTTTTAATCCGCCGGCGGCGGATAAAACCAATATTCTTTCCAGTGGCCTCTGTGAACTATAGCGAGTTCTACAAGCGAGTGGGAAATTTGAAATGAAACTGTTTGTTGAAGTAGATTTGGAGGGCGTCAGCGGTGCCGTTTACGGAGGCTACGGCCTTCCAAAATCAAAGGAAGGCGGGCGTTCGGAACTTCTGATGACGCTCGAATTAAACGCCCTGGTTGAAGGGGCGCGCGCCGCCGGAATCAGTAAGTTGCAAGTGTGCGAATCACACCCGTTTAACAAAAACTGTCTCATCGGCGGAATAGATGTTGTCCATGAGATAGAAAAAATACAAGATTGCGATCTGCTTGCCTTTGTCGGCCGGCACGCCCGGGCCGGATTGGAAAAAAGCGTCCTGAGCCATACCGGCTCAGGCCGGAGCGTCATTGATTTCAGGGTAAACGGGAAATCATTCGGTGAACTTGGCATTGTAGCGGCTTACGCCGGACACTTCGGCGTGCCGGCCATCTTTGTTTCCGGGGATCGTGCCGCCACTGAAGAAGCGGAAGATTTTATTCCCAATGTCACCACGGTTGCCGTCAGCGAGGGCTTGGGTAACCATTCCGCTATCTGCCTGGCGCCGCAAAAAGCGCATAAATTGATAAAAGCCGGCATCATCCGCGCCATCCAGAACCGAAGGAAAGTAAAGCCCCTGGTTGTCAAAAAACCCGTCACGATTGAATATGAACTTAAATACCCCGCCCAAGCCGACCGTTTTGCGCTTGTCCCCGGCGTAACAAAGAAGAACGATCGAACGGTTACTTATACCTGCAAGAATTTTTTAGAAGCCTATCGAACCTATCTGGCCACCAGCCTCGCGCTGATCTGGTGGGACGCGAAGGGATAGTAATAAAAAAGACAGCCGCCGTCACGTGCTACTCTGTAAAATTCCCCTGCTCGACGCCGACCAGCGTGCGGTTGGGCGCGCTCTCGATATGGTGGGGCCGAAGGTAACCGACCTCGCCGACCCGCAGGATCCGTCAACATGAAAAATGACTTGTGCGGGATCGTCTGAAGCGGGTAGCATCCGGCAATCTCCGTGTGGTGGCATGCTCCGTGCGAATGTCGCGGGCCGCATAAGGGAATTGTTGATTACCCTTCTTTGCCAGAAAGCCCTGTGGCTTGCCACAGGGATGAATGGCGTTCTTGGCTTCGCAGGGTTCCGCAAAGATGCCCCGCGGCTTGCCGCGGGGTGCTTCACGGATTACTGATCCCACCACTGGCGGGGAAAGTTGCGGACCCCACTTTGAGCGGGGTAAACTTGCTTGCCGCGCGTTGCGCGGGATTGCAAATAGCGGTGAAAAGAAAATCACAGTGAATACCAGGCGCATACGAATACAAGTTGCGGGGCGGGTCCAGGGGGTCGGATTCAGGCCGACGGTCTATCGCCAGGCTGTGGCCCTGGGTCTGGCCGGTTTTGTCCGCAACACGCCGTCGGGCGTGGTGATTGAAGCGGAAGGCGATACACAGGCGGTGGAACGGTTTGTGGTTCAACTGCAGGCGGAGCCGCCCCGGCAGGCGCGGATCGAAACGTTTCAGATCAGCGATATGCCCGTACGCGGCCTGCATACGCCTTTTGAGATCAAGCCCAGCGGACGATCAGGCAATTGCCTGTCCGGCGATTGCCGGTCCGGCGATTTGCAGGCTGGTATGCCGCCGGACCTGGCCACCTGTCCGGACTGCCGCGTGGAACTGTTTGATTCAAAAGACCGTCGGTTCGGTTATCCGTTCATCAATTGCACGAATTGCGGGCCGCGCTTTACCATTATCCGTGAACTGCCCTATGACCGCGAGCGGACTTCAATGGCAGAATTTAAGATGTGTTCGGACTGTAAGCAAGAATTTGAAAATCCGGCCGATCGTCGGTTCGATGCCCAGCCGAATGCCTGTGCGGCGTGCGGGCCGAGAGTGGAACTGATTGGAAGCGGAAGCAAACATCGAACCCTGCGAAACGCGGGGCAAGCATCCAATTTATCCCGCGTTGCGCGGGACATCGAACATCGAATATCGAATGAAAAGGAAACAATACAGGAGGCGGTGCGGTTGCTCAAGGCAGGGGAAATTTTAGCGGTCAAGGGGGTGGGGGGCTATCATCTATGCTGTGATGCCGCGAACGATGAGGCAATTGGCCGTTTGCGCGCGCGCAAGCACCGGCCGGCCAAGTCATTGGCCGTCATGTTCGCCAGTTTGGATCAGATCCGCCAGTATTGTGAGATCAGCGCCATCGAGGAACGGGAACTGACCAGTCCCGTGGCGCCAATTGTCGTGGTGCGCCGGAAGCCTGGAAGTAGTTTATTCCGCCTGCTTTCGCCGGACACGGATGACCTGGGCGTCTTTCTGCCGTATGCGCCCCTCCATCATCTTCTGCTGGCCCAGACAAGTCCGCTCATCATGACCAGCGGCAACCTGGCGGAGGAGCCGATTGCCAAAGACGAACAGGAATTGAACGCTATTCTGGGACCCGTGGCCGATGCCGCACTCATTCACAACCGTGCCATCGTGCGCCGTTGTGATGATTCGGTGCTGAAGATCGTCGCGGGGCAACGCCTGTTTTTGCGGCGCTCACGCGGGATTGTGCCTGATGCGATTGGCTTGCCCCTGGAAGGTCCTGCGGTATTGGCTTGCGGCGCGGAACTGAAGAATACGGTGTGCGTCACGCGCGGCGCGCAGGCCTTTATTTCCCAGCACATCGGTGACCTGGATGATTACCGGGCTTACCGGTTTTTTCAGGAAACCGTGGAGGACTTTTCAGCCCTGTTGAAAGTGAAGCCCGCTATTGTGGCCTACGATCTGCACCCGGATTACCTGGCAACCAGATATGCATTAGCCCGGAAGGGCGTCCGCCAGATTGGCGTCCAGCACCATCACGCGCATATCGCCGCCTGTATGGCGGAGCATGGGCTCACGGAGAGGATCATTGGCGTGGCGCTGGATGGAACAGGCTACGGGCCGGACGGTACGATCTGGGGTGGTGAATTTCTGGTGGCCGATCTGGCCGATTTTCGAAGGGCCGGCCATTTCAAGTCCTATCGGATGCCGGGCGGGGCGGAGGCGATTCGCCAACCCGTGCGCATGGCGTTCAGTTATGGACTGGCCGAACTGACCGAGAGTGACCGTAGCGATTTACCGGCCTTGCTGCCCAGTCTCACCAGAAACGAGTGTCGGGTGTTGGCCGGCATGATCACGCAGGGTGTGAATGCCCCCTTGACCTCAAGCGCGGGGCGCTTGTTCGATGCCGTGGCCGCGCTACTCGGACTGGGGGAAGCCATTACCTGCGAGGCCCAGGCGGCCATTCGCCTGCAAACCCTGGCCCGGCCGGATGGCGTTTTACCCTATCCCTATGCGATTGAGATTCAGGATGGCGGCTTCCAGCTTTCGTTCGGCCCGGCAATCCGGGCGATTATCGCCGACCGGCGTGCAAACGTAAATAGTGGCCATATCGCGGGAGGGTTCCACCAAACAATAGCGGAGGCGGTTGGCGAAATGTGTATCCGGATCAGGGATCGCGAGCGGCTGGAGCCGACATCTCGGCTGGAGCCGACATCTCGGCTGGAGCCGACATCTCGGCTGGAGCGGGTGGTATTATCCGGAGGCGTGTTTCAGAACGACCTGTTGCTGGCGCTAACCACAAATGATTTGCGCCGGCGCGGGTTCCAGGTTTATAGTCATCACCTCGTGCCGCCCAACGACGGCGGGATTGCCCTCGGCCAGGCGGCGGTGGCGCTGGCCAGGACAGACGACAGACGACAGACGACAGACGACAGACGACAGACGACAGACGACAGACGACAGACGACAGACGACAGACGACAGACGACAGACGACAGACGACAACG
>VSJD01000252.1 GCA_008636095.1 Kiritimatiellota bacterium
ATCCAGTTCCTCGACCGGCTGAAACGACCGGTGGAACCAAGCGAAGCTTCCGAGGCAGGCCAACGGCAGAACGCGCCGGCCGCGGCGAGCGAACCGGCGGCACCGGCGGTAACAGCGCCTGGCGAAGAAAAAGGCGACGACGATAATTTGCCGTTTTAGTTTTAGAAGATTGTGTTCGGTGTTCAGTGTTCTGGAATGGATAATGCGGATCGGCGGCATTTCGAAAGATATTCACGGACGCCTCCAATACATTTTTCATGCCGCTGAGCCGAACACCGAACACTGAACACTGAAAGAAGGAGGTTAGCGTGAAGAAGAGCAAGAAAATCATTCGCAAAAGGGAACCCCGGGAAAGTTTTGGCTTCTTTTCGGAAGAAAAACGATGCCGGTATCTGGAAGGTATTCGCCGCATTGACTATAAGGATGCCGAACTGTTGAAAAAATTCATGACCGAGCACGGCAAAATCATGCCCAGTCGCCTTACGGGCACAACGACCAAACAGCAACGGCAACTGAAAAACGCGATCCGCCGGGCGCGGATCATGGGATTTGTTCGATAGAAAGGCCGGGGAACATATGGCGCTAGAATTGATTCTGATGGCAGACGTTGAAGGACTGGGCCTGGAAGGCCAGACGGTAAAGGTGACCGAGGGCTATGCCCGCAATTATCTCCTGCCCCGCAAATTGGCAGCGAGCATCAGTCATGCCGCTTTAAAACGCCTGGAGAAAAACCGGCTGGAGCGCGAGAGCCGCCAGCAGAAAGATCGCGCGGCAGCCCAGGCGCTGGCCCTGGCCCTCGAACAGGTTTCCTGCACCATTCAGGTGAAGGTGGGCGAAAACGACAAGCTCTTCGGGTCGGTCAATGCCAACGACATCGCCAACACGCTCAAGGCACAGAAAATCGAGCTCGATCGGCGTAAAATCCACTTGGCAGAACCCATTCGCGAACTGGGTGTTTACACAGTCAAGGTCAAATTGCATCCCGAGGTCGAGGCATCGCTGAAAGTCTGGGTAGTTGGAGAATAACATCATGCCCGCGGAGATCGGTTCCGCCGGTGTACCGGCGAGCCATGATCGCAAACCTTTGTATAATGAAGATGCGGAGCGGGGCGTGTTGGGTGCCATCCTTCTTGATGCCCAGAAAGTGTATGATTTCTGCGTCGAGAAACAAATCGCAGCGGAATCCTTTTACGGGCGCGCCCATCAGGTCATTTTCACCGCCATGGAAGACATGGCGAAGGCTCTGCGGCCCATTGATGTGCTCACCTTAGCCGATCGCTTATCCGCGCAGGGCAAGCTGGATGAGATCGGCGGCACCGCCTACCTGAACCACCTGCTGGACGCCATCCCAACGGCCGCCCATGCCGAATACTACATCGACATGGTCCGCCAACAGCACCTCCTGCGGCGCATCGTGGACTGTTCCCGCAATTCCGAACAAGAGTGCTACACGTCCGATGAGGACGCTGACCATGTCCTCTCAAAGGTAGAACAGGATTTCTTCAGCATTTCCGAAAACCGGCACGGCAGCATGTTGCCCTGGAATGCGGCCGTCAAACAAACGATGGGGGTTATTGAGCATATCAAGTTAACCGGCAAGGGTATCAGCGGAATTCCGACCGGCTTCATTGATATTGATGAAATGCTGCTGGGCCTGCACAACGAGGAACTTATTGTGCTGGCGGCGCGGCCCTCCATGGGCAAAACGTCGCTGGCCATGAATATCGTCGAACACGTCGTCCTCGGTCGGACGGATAACCAACCCCGGCCGGTGGGGATCTTCAGCCTGGAAATGTCGCGGGAACAGCTGGTCATGCGCATGCTGAGCAGTCATGCCGCCGTACCGGCTCACCGGATCGCCTCCGGACAGATTACCCCGACGAATCATGGCTTGCTGGCCCAAGCGGCCGATATCCTGATGAAGGCCCCGATTTTCCTGGACGACACGGGCGGCCTGGAAATCCTGGAACTGCGCTCACGCGCCCGGCGTATGAAAAAAAAACACGGGATCGAGCTCTTCGTCGTTGACTACCTGCAACTGCTGCATGCCAAGGAACGCAGTCGCGAAGGCCGCCAACAGGAAATCGCCTTCATTTCGGGATCGTTGAAAAACATGGCCAAGGAGTTGAAGGTTCCGGTCCTGGCAGTCAGCCAGCTTAATCGCGCGCCGGAAGCCCGCGAGCGGGAAGGCAAACCCCGCCTGGCCGACCTGCGCGATTCGGGTGCCATTGAACAGGATGCCGACGTCGTGTGTCTGTTATACCGGCCCAGCAAGTACAAGGATGATAACAAAGACGATTCGGGCAAGGAAGGCGGCTACGGAGGCGGCGAAGCAATGGACGATAATCCCAACGTGGCCCACGTCATCATCGCCAAACAGCGCAACGGGCCCACGGGCGACATTAAGCTCATCTTTCGTGACGAAGTCATGCGCTTCGAAAACATGGCACGGGCCGCCTACGGCCAGGAGACGGACCGCACGCCGGAAAGGGAAGCATGAGGTTTCCCCGGGTCTGCCGCTTGATAGCAATCGGCTGGTTGCTCCTGCCGACGGTACTCCACGCCGCCGCCGTAATCCGCGAGGTCAAGGTGGTCTCGCGCAGTCTCGCGCTCCAGGACGAGGCTTTTGTGTTTGCCTATCTCAGCGTCCACACCAACGACGTGGTGGATCAGCGCCGCATCTCCCGCGATGTGAAGACCCTGCTGGGCACGGAGCGTTTTTCCTTCGTGGATTCCGAACTCACGCCCGTGCCGGACCGGTCGGACGCTTTCGACCTAACCTACGTGGTTGAGCCGCGGCCGCGACTGGAAAAGCCCGTGATCGTGAACGGCGCGGAAGCCATGGGCGAAAAAAAGGTCCGCCAGTGGCTGGAGCTGGAAGTCGGCGATTTTGTGGATGACGCCGTCATGAGCCTGCAGTCGCGCAAGGTGCTCGCCGAGTATCACCAGCGTTATTATCACGACGCCACCCTGGCGTGGGTAATTGACGTGAATAAATCCAATGGGTTTGCCAATGTCACCGCAACCGTCAAGGAGGGGGAACGGGCCAGCCTGCGGAAGGTGTATTTCACCGGCAACACCTATGTGCCCCCCAGTCCGTGGCAACGCATGATCTCAGGGCTCAAGCACCAGTCGGCCATCTCGGAGCAATCGGTGCCGCCCGACGTTTTGGAGGAGGTGCTCAAGCCGCGGCTCTGGAACATCTTTTCGTTTTTCACCAAGCGCGGCGCCTATAATCCGGACGACCTTAACGCCGATCGCAACCTGTTACGCGCAATCTACCAGAACCGGGGATACCTGGATGCCCGGGTCGGCGAGCCGCAGGTACGCGCCTATGCCCGCGACAAGCTGGAAGCCACCTACCCCATCGAGGAAGGCAACCAGTACCGGATCGGCGCGATCAGCCTGCGCGGTATTACGTTATTCCCTGAATCTAACCTGTGGTCTCTGGTAAAGCTCAAGACCGGCGCCATTGCCTCCATGGGCAAGATCCAGAAAACGGCGGATGACCTGCGCGATTATTACCAGAGCCGCGGCTACATGCGCGCCGCGGTCAAGCCGCTCCTCAAGCCCCAGCTCGCCGGGGCCATCGTAGACATCCAATTTGACGTCACGGAAAGCAGTCTGGTCAATATTCGCTATATTGATATCCGCGGCAACACCCGCACCCAGGACAAAGTCATCCGACGCGAGCTGCTGATCTATCCGGGCGAGGTGTATAACCAGGTGGGCATCCGCCGCAGTGAAGCTATTTTGCGCAATTTGGGCTTTTTTGAGACCGTCAGCGGCTATCCCCGCGAAACGCTGGAACCCGCCCAGGACGACATCGTGTTCGAGGTGGAGGAAAAGCGCACGGGACAGTTCATGGTCGGCGCCGGATATTCCAGTGTTGACGACCTGATGGGCTTCATCGAGCTATCCCAGGGTAACTTCGACCTTCTTAATTGGCCGAGTTTCACGGGTGCCGGTCAAAAGCTGCGCTTGCGCGCCCAGGTCGGAACCCAGCGCCAGGATTACGAGATTTCGTTCGTTGAACCCTGGTTCCTCGACCGCAAGCTGTCACTGGGCGTTGATTTTTACGACCGCAACCGCAATAACCTGAGCGATTATTACGATGAACAGCGCATCGGCACGGCCGTAACGCTGGGCAAACCACTGAAAGGGTTCTTCCAACGGGTGAACCTGACCTATCGTCTCGAACAGATCGATATTTACGATGTGCCCACGAATGCCGTGCCGATTTTTCAAGACAACGTCGGCAAGTGGAACGATAGTTCCATGAAGCTGAGCTTCGTCCATGACACCCGTGACAATGTATTTATCCCGACGCGCGGAACGAAGATTAACCTGTCCGGACGTCTTTCCGGCGGCCCACTGGGATTCGACGTGGATGTGTACGGCTTTGAAGGTGAAGGCGTCGCCTATCTTCCCGTCGTGTTCGACCACGTCCTGAGCCTGCGCGGCTGGGCGCAGACGGTGCAGGAATACGGGAACGACCAGGACGTGCATATTTTTGACCGGATTTTCATGGGCGGTCCGCGGACCCTGCGCGGATTCAAATATCTCTATGTGTCCCCCTACGACCAGGGCCAGCCCATTGGCGGCAAGTCGGGAGCACTGGGCCAGATCGAATACACGATTCCCGTGTATAAGAACATCCTGCGGTTTGCCACGTTTTATGATATCGGCAATGTTTGGCTTGATGCATTCGACTTCAATCTGTTAGAGTATTGCTCGGATATCGGTGTTGGGCTACGATTGGATATCCCCGGTTTCCCGATCCGCGTGGATTACGCCTGGCCGTTGCAAATCAGCGGCGAAGATATCCAACGTACGTCCGCCCGGTTTAATTTCTGGATGGGGTATGGATTCTGAAACAAGCCGAAGACCGAAATTAGAAATTTGAAATTAGCGAAGAAAGATTCCGATTCCGGCTAATTTCTATTTTCTGATTTCAAGTTTCAGCATCCTTAAACTCTTGAACATTTAAACCATTAAACAGGGATTTGGCACACATGAACATGCGATCATTGTCACTGCTCACAACGGCTGGTCTATGCCTGGCATTAGCTACCGCGCTGAACGCGGCCGAGCCCGCAATGGCCTTTGTTTCCATGGAACGCCTGTTCGACGACTATTACAAGACCAAAGCCGCCAATGTCCAGCTAAAGGCCCGTTTTGAATCCGTGGACGTACCCCGTCGCGAACTGATGAACCAGGTCAAAACGCTTAAAACCGAAGTCGAAAAGTTAGGCGCCGAGGCCCGCGATAAATCGCTCAGCGATGCCGAGCGCGATAAGAAACGAACGGCGGCGGAAGATAAGTTTGCTCTGTTCCGGGATGCCGAGACCAAGCTGGCGGAATTTGACAATACCTACAAAAAGCAGTTCGGCGAACAGATGAAACAATCCCAACAACAGCTGGTCGGTGAAATCCGTGCCGTCATCGGGGCCTACGTCAAGGAACACGGCATCCGGATTGTCTTCGACAGCTCCGGCAAGACCCTGAACAGCGTGGAATCCGTGGTTTATTACGACCCGGCGTTTGACATCACCGAACCCATCCTGGCCATCCTAAACAAGAACGCAGCCGAACCGGAAGCCAATAAAACAACAGGAACCAACTCAATAAAGAAGACGCCATGACACTAACGGTTGAAGAAATTGCCCGTCGCCTAGATGGGCGCCTTGAAGGTAATGCCCAGGCAGAGATCTCGCGGCTGGCCGGCATCCGTGAGGCGGAGCCGGGCGATCTGACGTTCGTGGCCACGCCGCATTACGCGGGCGCGGCCGCGACCACACGCGCCACGGCCGTAATCGTGAACGAGGACTGGAATCGCCCGTGTTCGGCAATCCTGATCCGGGTCAAGAGCGCGGACAAGGCTTTCGCCGACGCCGCCCAATGGTTTGCGCCGCCGCCGATTTCGTTCGCGCCATCCCTTCATCCCACGGCCATCGTGGCCCCTGACGCCAAGCTTGGCCAAGACGTTTACCTGGGGCCTTATTGCATCATCGAACCTGGCGTAACCATCGGCGATCGCTGTGTACTTTGCGGCCATTGTTACGTCGGCCACGGCACGGTCATCGGCGACGACTGCAAGCTGTATCCGCACGTTTCCATCCGGGAATACGCCCGCATCGGTAGTCGCGTCATTATTCACAACGGCACGGTCATTGGAAGCGACGGATTCGGCTACGTGCAGGAAGGTGCGGTCCGCAAGAAAATCCCACAGATTGGCATCGTTGTGATCGGCAACGACGTTGAAATCGGCGCCAATGTCACCATTGACCGCGCCCGGTTTGGTCAGACTCGTATCGGCAATGGCGTTAAAATGGACAACCTGATCCAGATCGCCCACAATGTTGTTATTGGCGACAACTGCGTGATCGTCGCCCAGGCCGGCATTTCCGGCAGTACGATGATCGGCGAACGGACGATTATCGCCGGCCAGGTCGGCATCGTCGGCCACCTGGTAATTGGTTCGGATATCATCGTGGCGGCGCAGGCCGGCGTGACCAAGGATGTCCCCTCGGGCACGTTTGTCCTCGGGTCCCCAGCCATGCCATATGAAAAGTTCACCAAGATGCACGCCCACCTGATGCGCCTGCCGGAGCTTAAGGATAAATTGGTGGCAATTGACAAGCGCCTTGAAAAACTGGAACAGGCCAAGCCCGCAGAGCCGCCATCTACCCCACCGGCGAGTAAGTGAGGTACCGCGCACCATTGCCGATCTGCTGAATCCGGATCAAACGTCGCACGTGGCGGCAGAGCATGGTAGGCATGCGCCGCTTCGTCCCTGATCCAAGAATGACACTGCCGTGCATCCTGCGGAATCACCACTCGAATTCTGCTTCCAATATCCACGAACGGGCGATAGAATAGCTCCCGTCGTCATATCGCCCCATGAGTGCATGCCCATATTTTTTTTTCGGGATGGCCACCGCCCGATATCGTCCTGCCCGTCTGCTTATACAGGCCGGCTTACTGATAGCTACAACCCTGCTTGCTACAATACTGTGGCCTACAACTCTGTTGTCGGCCACACCAGCGGCAACAGCCGCGCCGCCCTCCCAAACTTCCGACCTGCTCGCCGATAGCCGCACCGCATTGGAAGATGAATTGTATGACGTCGCCTATGCGAAACTGACGCAGTACCTGCAGAAGGCCACCACGCCCGAAGAGCGCCGCGAGGGTATTCTTATGCTGGCCCAGACTCTGTATGGTCAGAAACGATACCAGGACATGCTTCAACTGTTGGAGCAAAACAGGAAGCTGGCCGATGGTTCGTCACAAGCGGATGCGTTTGAATTCTGGCTGGCCATGGCCAACTTTGAAAAAGAACGCTGGGCCCAGGTTGTGGTCGCCTGCCGCTTGCTGGACCAGCAGTATCCGCAATCACAATACCGTTCCCGGGCCCTCCGCCTGCAGGCCTGGTCACTGGTCAAACAGGGTGAAACTAACGCGGCCGTGGCGTGTTTTGCGCGCTTTGCGGATCTATACGAAAACACGCCGGAAGGCCCGGCTAACCGCCTGGACTGGGCCGAGACGCTCATTAACGCTGGCAGGATCAATGCGGCCCGCGAAGTGCTGGAACACATGCCAAGCACGAATCCGGAAACGCGTGTGGGCCAGGAACATCTGAGCATGCTGGGCCGCATCTACCTGAATGAACGCGCCTGGAACAAGGCCCGCACCGCCTATACCCCCCTGGCCAACCTGCGCAATGTCCCCGACGAATACCGCGCCATGGCACTCCTTTCGCTGACCGAGATCGCCGCAGCTCAAACCAATCTGGTCGAAGCCCTTAGCCTGCTGGATCGAGGCATCGAACAGCTCTCCGATCCCACCTTAAAAGGGATCTGCAATCTGCGTAAAGGCAAACTGCTTCTGAAAATGGATAAGCCGGAGGAGGGCATCGCTCTCGTCCGCAGCTTCGTGGTCGCCCAGTCCACCAACACGCTGGCCCGTGAAGTCCAGTTGGAATTGGCCCAGACCCTGCTGGACAAGGGACTCTCCGACAAGGCCCTGCGTGACTTTCAAAATTACCTGGAAACATTTTCCGACCCTGCGGGCACGGCGCGCGCCCAGCAGGGCAAAGGCCGGGCATTGTTCAACCTCGGCCGCTTCAACGAGGCTACGCTGGCCTTTGAAAAAGCTTGCGAGGGGGAACCGAACCCGTTGGAAAAGGCCCGCAACCGCCTGTACGTTGGCGATGCACACGTGGCCGCCGGCCAGTACAAGCTGGCGATCGAATCATATGCACGCGTTCAAACGCAATGGCCTGAAACCCTGCTGGCCGATCAGGCCGAATTCCAGGTCGCCGAGTGTTGGGCCAGGCTGGACGAACCCGCACGCGCCAAAACGCTTTTCTGGGATCTGGCGGATAAGGATCCCGACAGCGAACTAACGCCCGCGGCCCTCTTGCGCATCGCCGACATCGAGTTCCTGCAAGGGCACGCGGGCACCGCGCGCACCCTGTATACAGACATCAGCCGCACGTATCCCAATCCCACCCGGGCCCGCGCACTCCATGGACTGGGCCTGATTGAATATTGCGCGGACCGATTCGGCACGGCACTGAATTATTTTGAACAGGCTCATAGCGCCTGCCCTACCGGCGACGTGGCTGATCGCGCCCTGTACCTGGGCGCCTGGTGCCGATTCCGGCTGGGCCAGGACGAACAGGCCGTGACCGCCTTTCGGGCTTTTGTCGAGCGCTATCCCTATTCCGCCTGGGCGCCGGACGCGCTGTTCTGGGTGAGTGAATATGAATACAACCATGGCCGCTACGGCCAGGCGGAAACCGGATTTCTGACAACGGCGCGACGGTATCCCAAGGGGACGATCGCCGACGCCGCGCTGTTCTGGGCGGGCCGCGCGGCGCTGATGCAGAACGAGTTCCGCCGCGCCAATAATCATTTCACCCTGCTCATCAAGGAATATCCCGCCAGCTCGAAGCGTCCGGAAGCTCGTTATTACCAGGCCGCCGCGCTGTGCGAACTGGGTGAATTCACTGCCGCCATTCTGATCTTCAATGACCTGATCAAGCAGTTCCCGGACCACGAGTTGAACGAGACCGCCTGGTTTCGAAAGGGAGACTGTCAGTTTACGATCGGCACGGAAGATCCCAAGCGGTATGATGAAGCGCTGTTCTCCTACCAGACCATCCTTGACCGGCCGGCCATCACACCTACGGCCCGCATGCAGGCCGAATACAAAATCGGCCGTTGCCTGGAAAAAACGGGCCGCATACCGGACGCTTTTGAGCATTACATGAACGGGGTGTATCTCTATTACAAAACATCCGATCACCTGCCGGAAGATTCTGTCTGGTTCACACGCGCTGCGTTCCAGGCCGCCGCGTTGAAGGAAGCTGAAAAAAGCTGGCGCAAGGCAGCCGCCATCTACCAGCGCATCGTGGATGCGGACGTGCCCTCCAGCACCGAGGCTTTAGCGCGCATCAATCGCCTGCGCACGGAACACTGGTTGTTTTTTTATTGAAATTAGACCGATAGTGCCTTAAGTAATTGAAAGGCAACTAACAACACAACAATCAACACTGCTGATTTACGCGATAGCGTTGACACCGTGTGTCGAATTCGGTTTCCCGCTTGCGGGATTCGGAAAAGCAAGGCAATCCCGCTTCAGAGCGGGACAAGGCTTGGGCTGGATGTGGGTGCGCCGGGCGTAGCGCTATACTTATGTATGCGCAAGCCCGGAAAACTCGCAGACGGCCCAAGATCGCCGCAGCCTTTTCCGAACCGAATTCGATGCACTATCAGGAGATGAACATCAAATTTGGATTGCGGGCATAGCCCGCGTTAAAAAGGATGGTAATTATGTTCACACTCATTCAACAAGGCGGATTGGTCATGTGGGTGATTCTGGCCGGAGGGGCCATTGCACTGGTTGTTTTCCTGGAACGGTTCTTCCACGTGCACCGGGCCAAGATTAAAACCGACGATTTTCTGAAGGGCATCTGCAACATCCTCCGACGCGGAAACGTCAATGAAGCCGTCAGCATTTGCGACGATACGCCCGGTCCGGTGGCCTATATCGTGCGCGCCGCCATCCTGCATTATGACCGAAGTCGCGAGGTGATCGCACAGGCAATTGATGACGCGGCGCTCACCGAAATCGCGCGCATGGAAAGACGATTCGGCGTGTTGGCAACTATCGCGCAAATCGCGCCGCTCATGGGTGTGCTGGGTACGGTGCTGGGTATGATTCAGACGGTTCTGGCCATTCAGCAGAAGGCGCCCCTTGTCCAAATCGGCGATCTGGCCGCCGGTCTCTGGCAGGCCCTTCTGACCACGGCCGCCGGACTGGTCGTGGCCATGTTCAGTTATATCGCCTATAACCTGCTGGTGTCAAAGGTGGATGTTATCGCGCTCGACATGGAGTGGGCGGCGGGCGAAATTCTCGCCTTCTTCACCAGTTTTGGATTGTCCTCTACCACGGAAGCCCCTGCCCGCCCGCCTGCAGCGCCTGAGGCGCAGCCTCTGCGGGCAGGCAATGCTACACACCCGCCCGCAACGCTGGCGCGTAGCGACCGCGGGCCGGGTAGCGTTGCAGGCGGGCTGGCCGAACCCTGGTCGCCTATGGTGCCGCCGGAGGCTGGCAAACTTGGTCAGGCGGGCAAGGCCGGCAAAACAAGGACAGACTTATGACCTCCGTACGTGAACAGGCCGGCATTCGCTGGCGGCGCTATCGGCCCCGGCAGAGGTTGTTCCATAACCCACTGGGCCTCATGCCGCTCGTCAACTTGGCGCTCCTCATCATGCTGTTCATGCTCTTGCATGCCTCGTTCGTGCGTCAACCATCTTCCGCCGTCCAACTGCCCACCGCCGCATTCCTCACCGGCACTCCGTATGGGCTCATGGTAGTGACATTGACCCAGGAGGGCCTGTTTTTTTTTAATGACGAACGCGTGACGCTCGATGGCTTAGCCACGGCATTCCGTAATGCCGTCCGCGATCAAAAGACCACGGCCATCACGATTGAAGCCGATGTCCGCGTGCCGTACGGCGTCATCTTGCGCGTTATGAATATGGCCACAACCGCCGGACTCCAACAAGTCAACCTGGCTACCCGGCCATCCTTTGGCGAAGAGGTTATGCCATGAACACGCGCGCTTCCATGGCACAACGCGACGTGGTTGCGGCCTGCGCTCTCGTGCTTGCCGCGGCAACGTTCCTATTCATCTGGTCACCATCCCTGCACCCTGGTTTTTCGCCACCGCGGCTGCTACCGCCGACAATCACATATTGTGACGAATGTCCCGATACCCGCGCGAGGTGTGATCGGGACCCGGCGCTAATCGCGCTTTCCGCCGCCATGATGCTACCCACGGCCAAACACGATCGGGCCGATGCGGTCACACCGCCGCTCGGCGCGGCCTCACGCCTCCTTCGCTTCACGGATACGCCCCCCACGGAACGGAATGACCAGATTCCCATGTTGACTCCGCCGCGTCCCATGACCCCGTTGGCGCCCCAACGCCTTGCGCTCGCCGCCTCGATACCCGCGCGAGGTGTGATCGGGACCCAACGCCCATCATCGGCGCCGCCGGTGCGGCCGTTGCCACCGGCCTATCGAATGGAATTGACCGGTAATTGGCAAGGCCGCTCGGTGGATCTTGCGCCCATGCTGGCATTGAGCGAGCCCTCCGGGCCCTGGTCGTTTACCGCCGTTCTGCGCTATGACGAGACCGGCCGTGTACAACACGCTTTACTGGAATCGGCGGCGCTCGACCTGCCCCTGCGCGATGAAGTCGCCCGGCGCCTGTATCAATGCCGGGTAACGTCTCCCGGCGCGCCTGGCGAGGGCCGCCTAACGGTATACGGTCCCGGCCGCCCGTAGAATAAAGAAATGGCCGATGGCAAATGGTTAATGGCAAATGCAGTTTGGATGAAGTGGCTACGACCACTTTGCAAAATGTTCCGTGTAGATTTTATTCATTAACCATCGACCATTGTCCATTAACCATGGATTTCCAATGCATGAATCGGCGGTTGTATTTCTTTCGCCTTGGTTGTAAATTTGCAGTGGGGACTTTTTTCTGTGGCCGGGGTCGATGACCCCGGATTCTCCGGATCCGCGATCGGCGATCGCGGCCACAATTTTGTCCGCCACAGGCGGAAAAATATTCTGCATTCTTAATTCTATATTTCCTTGAGCCATGAGCGCTGAAACCCCCATTACCATCAAAACGGTTCCCTGGATGCCGGATAACCCGTCGGCGCTGGTGACAGCCTTCCTCAATCGTCCCGCCTTTGACGTTGCCGCCGAAACCACGGCCCGCGCAATGCTGGCGGACATTCAAACCCGCGGTGACGAGGCCGTGGCGCGGTTTATTCGCCAACTGGATGGCGCGGACTTGACCCCCGCCCAGTTTGCCGTTCAGAAAGCGGAACTCAATGCGGCCCGCACCCAGGTGGACGCCGATTTCGTGGCCGCCGCCCAGGAAGCGCACAAGCGGATTCTCCATTTCGCGCACGCCAGCCTGAAAAAGGATTGGAGCATGTCCACGCCCAAGGGCGGCACAGTTGGGGAACAGTTTGCGCCCCTGGAACGCATCGGCCTATATATTCCCGGCGGCCAGGCACCCCTGGTATCCACGGCGCTGATGACGGCAACCCTGGCAAGGGCTGCGGGTGTCCCGGAAATCGTGGCCTGCTCGCCGATGGATGCGTCGCAGCGCATGAACCCGTATCTGTTGTACGCATTGGAACTGGCGGGCGCCACGGAAATTTACAAGATCGGGGGTATTCAGGCTATTGGCGCCATGGCATATGGAACCGCCACGCTCCGTAAAGTTGATAAAATCGCCGGACCCGGCGGAACGTACGTGACGGCCGCCAAGCGTAGCGTGTATGGACACGTGGCCCTGGACCTGGTGGCGGGGCCCAGCGAAATAGCCATCCTGGCCGACGACAGCGCCCAGCCCGAAGCCGTGGCCGCCGACTTGCTGTCGCAGGCTGAGCATGGGACCGGATTTGAAAAGGCCTTGCTGGTCACTGTCTCATCCCATCTGGCGGAGGCCGTCGCCGAGGAACTGCGCCGGCAGGTGGAAACATTAAGCCGCCGAACGGCCATCCTCCGGGTGTTGACCGAAGGCACCCTGATTGCCGTGGTCAATCACCTGGATGCCGGCATTGAACTCTGTAACCGGTTTGCGCCGGAGCATTTGGAAATCATGGTGCACGAACCGCGCCGCTGGCTGAAAAAAGTGCGTCACGCCGGCGCTGTATTTGTCGGCGCCTGGACGCCCGAATGCGCTGGCGACTTCGTGGCCGGCCCCAGCCACGTCCTGCCCACGGGCGGGACGGCCCGCATGTTTTCGGGGCTGACGTCAGATGATTTCCGCAAGCGTTCGAGCATCGTGGCGTTCACGCGCGCCGACCTGCAGAACGCCCTGCCCGTGATCGAAGCCTTCGGACGGGTCGAGGGCCTGGATGCGCACGCCCGGTCGGCGCGTATTCGATTCGAAAAGGCGTAAGAAGCAGTTTTGCAACTGTTCATATACTCCAGCAAGAGACAACTACGAAATACGCGCCGTACCTGAGGCAGGCCCGCCTTTTGGCGGGAAAAGCGCGAAAAGGGGAGAAGGAAACAAAATTTTGGGTGCCCAAAGTTAACCACTCTTTCCGCCAGAGGCGGATTTGCCTATGGCATGAAATCTATTTCGTGTATTTCGCGTATTTCGTAGTTAAATAAGTTTTTTCTATGAGTCCATACATCAAAAAATCAGTACTGGCCATGCAGGGATATACGCCGGGCGAACAGCCGACGGATCCGCAGGTCATAAAGCTCAACACCAACGAGAGCCCCTACCCGCCTTCACCGGCCGTCCAGAAGGCATTGCAAAGCCTGAAGGTTGAGACCCTGCGGCTGTACCCGGACCCGGTCAGCCTGGCTTTGCGCCGTAAAATCGCCGAACTGCACGGCGGCACGCCGGACAATGTGTTTATCGGCAACGGGTCCGATGAAACGCTGGCTTTATGCTCGCGGGCCTTTGTGGAAGATAACGGCGCCATCGGCTATTTCGAGCCGTCGTATTCGCTCTATCCTGTGCTGGCACAGATCCGCACCGTGACCGCCCGACCGGTAGCGTTGGGACCGGACTTTGCGTGGGCCATGCCGGCGGATTATCAGGCCAGCCTGTTTTTCATGACCACCCCGAACGCGCCGACCGGCATCCAGTATCCAAAGACCGCGATCCGCGCATTTTGCGCGCGCTTTCCCGGCGTCATCGTGCTCGACGAGGCCTATGTTGATTTTGCCCGCGAGCACTGCATGGACCTGGCAATGGAATGCGACAACGTGCTGGTTCTGCGCACGCTCTCCAAGTCCTATGCCCTGGCCGGCCTGCGCCTGGGTTACGTCGTGGGAGCCGCGCCGCTCATTGAGTCCTTGTTTAAAATCAAGGATTCCTACAACGTGGACCGGATTACCCAGGCAACGGCATTGGCGGCGCTATCCGATCAGGCGCATATGCGTGCGCTGGTGGCACGTATCAAGGCCACGCGCCGTCAAACGATCGCCGATCTGGAGCAGATGGGCTTCCGCGTGTTCCCTTCGGAAACCAATTTCCTGTGGGTCAAGCCGCCGCGAATATCAGCCGCGGATCTCTACCGGCACCTGCGGGAGCAGAACATCCTGGTACGCTATTTCCCCGGCCCTCGCACGCAGGATTACCTGCGCATCACCATCGGCACCGATGAGCAGATGCAGGCACTGGTAAAGGCCGCGCGGGTGCTGGTTAAGGCAGGCTAACGCGAAGACCACATTTCATCGGCTTGATTTCAACGCCGTTATCATAAGCAGCGGCCCCACGAAAAAGGCTTTGCCGATGAAATACAAACCGATGCCGGTGGACACGGCATCGTTACCATGATCGAGACCCGTCTTGCTGAGAATCCACAACCCGCCACCAAAGCAGAACACGAACGCCAGTAGTGCGCAGGCAACCCAAAATTTCCTCGTTTTGTCATCCATACATACCAT
>VSJD01000267.1 GCA_008636095.1 Kiritimatiellota bacterium
CCACGGGCTCACGTCAGCGGCTACATGAAACAGTCGCCCCGATCGCGCTTCGCGCATCGGGGCCCAATTAAAATCAGGAGTGAATATGAAAAAAACATGCATTATTGCCGGTATTCTGCTTTCCATAAATTTCTGCGGCGGCTTTTCGGTTTATGGGGAACAGGCGCCAAATAAAGAAATAAAAAACGGGAAGATACCGGAAGCATTGCCGCTGATTACGATAAGTCCCTCGGGAAAACCCGTAATTGACGGAAAACTGGATGACGCCTGCTGGCAAAATTCCGTTGAAATCTCAACCCTGCCGAACCGGACCGGCGATAAACTTACCGAAGCCACGCTTTTTTTTATAACTTACGACAAGGCAAACCTGTATATCGGCGCCGAGGTCCAGCAGTCATATCTTGACCCGGTTTATAACCTGCTTGATAAAATAAAACCCTCCGCCGGCAAGCGCGATGACCCCGTTTATTGCGATGATTCCATAGAGGTTTTCCTGATGCCCGGCGATTTTTATTATCAGCTGGTCGTCAACATGGATGGAACCGTCTATGACGCGAAAGGGACGGGCCCGGAATGGAATTCGTCCCTGAAAGCCGTTGCCGCGAAAAAAGGAAAAAGCTGGACGGTTGAAATCGCGATTCCCCTTTCCGATTTGGGCGTGAAAGACCCGGAAGGGCAAACCTGGCGGGCTAATTTCTATCGCAACAACCCGGCCAAGAAAGAATCGGGTGCCTGGAGTCCTACGGAAAAATCGTTCCATACAACGGCGTCATTCGGGCGTGTGAATTTTTCGTCCCGCGCGCCGGTTATCCGGTGTAAAAATATCAGTCTTAAATCCGGTTCCGCCGAGGTTGGACTTTCCGCCATTACAAGGGAGGCTTTGAAAATTTCGGGCTCGTCGGATGCATTATCAATTGCCCCGGGAACCAATCAGAACATCAATGTTCGCGTAAAGCCCGATAGTGATGGAAACGGACAACTTGCAGTTCTGGCCGGCAAAAAGGAAATATTCCGCACCCCGCTGTTGTCAATCAAATCGAAGACGTCTGAAATGCTGGCCGAGATAGCCTGCCCCGGAAATACAATTGATATTTTTATCAACGGGAAACCGGTTGCTTCGGGCAGGGATTCGGTCAAGGCACCGTTATTACTGGAAGATGACAAAAACGCGGTGGCGTTGAAAATTTCGGGCGAAGCCGATTCAATCCCCTCTGGGAAATTTACAATTGCCGGCATTTCGTTTTCCCTGGATGAATGGCTCTGTTCCGACAAGCAGGAAAACAATTGGAATTCGGATTCTTTTGATGATTCAAAATGGGAGTTGTATAAAGGCAGGAAAGTTCAGACCGGCTTGTTTTTCAGGCATACTTTAATACAAAATCACACTCTTTTCGCGCCCCAGCTGGAAAAAAACACGCTCTACGTTGCGAATAAAGCGCCGATGTGCACCGCGATCAGGATTGGTTCGCCGTTTAAAAAGCCGTTGGCGGATTATACCTGCCATCTTGCACTGCCGGAAGGATTGAACATCCCTTTTTATGATCCGGAAAACAGGAGTTGGTACATTTATAAACACAAGCTGTCCAGGAACAGAAAAAACGGGAGGACTGAATATACATTCAATTTTGAAAAACCAGTGCCAAAACTGATATATAATTTCGGAGGCCACGTTATAGTTCTTGTTATTTCGCCGGATTTTCCGGAAGAGCAGGAAAAGAAAACACTAAAAGGGGTTTGCTATATTTCAGGCCGGGGGATGCACGAAATTCCCAGGGAATTTAATATCGCCGTGCTTTCGCCTTTAAAAGGAATTCAGCCTGAAAATATCGGGATAGGAACGTGGGCCGAAGGTCGCCGTATCAGTCATGCCGAAACAGAAAACATGTTTAAAACTTTCGAATCAATGGGTTTGAATCGGCTTGGTTTGTACTTTAGGGCAGGCAGCAACAGCACAACATGCGCAAGCGCATATACAAACATTACGGATGCCGCTAAAAAGGCGAAGGGAAACAACCTTAAACCCATTTTGTGTCATTACGGAAATCACGACTCGTCGTTTTTTGCGGATATCTTGGCGCAACATCCTGAATATCAGTTAGTCAATAATACCAACAAACCGCCGGCATGGCATAAGTCCATGTGTCCCGAAGCTTATATGTCTTCTCCGGAGATAAAGAAGCGGGTCGAAGACATGGCTATGCTTCACGACCGGATAATATACGATCTGGAAGCAGGAATTAAATTTTCCTGCCTGTGTGAAAAATGCCGGGATAATATTGCCAGGGAATTTAAGCACAATGCAACCCCTTCGGAAAAAGAAGTTTATGAAAAGTATAAGGACCAATTGATCCGGCATCAAGTAAAGGTAAATTACAGGATTTATAATTTTATAAGGGATACCGCGAAAAAAGCAAATCCTGATATAAAATGCGGCGTATACAGCGGCTACTCGGACACTCCCCCCGAAGTCTACGGCATGGATTGGACACTTTATAGAGATATTGTTGATATGCCGTCGGCGGGATATAGCGAGTCTCCGGCCATAATTAAAGAAACGCGAAAATTAATCGGCAACCATCCCCTGTACACCGGACTGATCCTTAACAGCAATCTGTATGAATATCAGTATGCCGACCAGAATATAAAGGCCCGGCTGTTCAGTCAGATGATTCAGGGCGGATTTGGCGGCGTGCATTTTTATTCCTGGGAGGAACTGAACGGCATCGGCATGACCGCGGTTGCTGAATTCGCGCGCGGCGTTGCGGCTTATGAGCGCTTTCTAAAAGAACAATATGAGATTCCAAACGATGGATTCGTTACCGGAACCGCTGGTGAAAACATACATGTTTATAAAAAGGGCAACGAATATCTTTATATTGTCATGAACCCATCGCCAAAGGCGAAGGAGATAACGGTCAAAGCGCCCCCAGGTATCCCGGATGCGGAAATTTATGATTTCTATGCCGCCAAAAAACATGAACAAAGTGGAGCATATAAAATCCAAGTGCCATCTTATGACGCGGCGCTCTTGCACATAAGCAAGCCGGGGACATTTAACCTCCCTTTTCTTCCAAATAAACACAAATAATTCTTGCATATTAACCTGATCTATTCATGCAAAGCCAAGAATAGATCACCCTGCCCTTCGACTTAGCTCAGGGCAGGCGGGCTTCGACTACGGCCTGAAGACAGGCCTTGCTCAGAGTTAACCTTGAGCAAGGCGCAGAGCGCCGCGTCGAAACTTGCGAATTATGCAATTGGTATAATTGCATGATTCGCAAGTGACTATGAATGAAAACGAAGTTTTCATGAATAAGTCAGGTTAATGGCTCAATATTCTTTTCCGGCCCGGAGAATGCTTGCGCGCGCCCGCCTTGCCGTGCATCAATTTAATCGCATGTTTCCGGTTATGCCCAGTCAGATCGCAGGATTCGTTTAAGATACTGCGCTTGTACCGTCGGCCAGCCCGCTGGTATTTCGTCCGCCAGTTTATTCCTAATTCGTTTTTTTGCCCGTTGACTCATGGATTTTATCACTTCATTCGTGGTGTCATCGATTATGGAGTCAATTCGGTGGTCCCTGATTTTTAAAAATATCGCTTGACATGCACATACGTATGCGCTATATTGCCCTAAAAGCATGAAAATCTCCGCGTCTATAGCGACGACCCGCGATATCGCCGTGATGGCGGGCGTCAATCAAAGTACCGTCTCGCGGGCCTTGGCAGGCTCCTCGCGCATCGGCGCCCGAACCACGAAGAAAATCTGGAAGGCCTGCCGCACATTGAACTTCGTCCCCAACGCCATCGCAAGGGGGCTGCGCGAGCGGCGCAGTCGAACCCTGGCCGTGCATATCCCCTTCGGCGCCGAAACCGTCCTGGCCGACCCTTTCATCCCCGAATTTCTCGCAGGTGTCAGCCAGGAGGCCGGCCGCCGGGGGTATGCCGTGATACTCTCGTATCCCGACCCGGAGCGATGCGGCAACGAGTTTGTCAACCTGGTCAAAAGCCGGCGGGCGGATGGTATCATTATCACTACCTCCCTGCGCCAGGATCCCCGGTTTGCACTGTTGGCCCGCGAGCGCATTCCCTGCGTGGTGGCGCGCCAGGATGTCCGGCTGGGTGCCATGATGGCGTGTGTGGATATCGATAACCGGGAAATTGGCTGTGATGCGGTGCGCTATCTGCTGACACAGGGTCATCAGCGGCTGGGGATCATCACCGGAAAAGTTGATAGTTTGGCGGCGTATGACTTCCTTGCCGGATGCCGCGACGCGCTGAGAGAACGTGGCTTGCGGGTCAGGGACGCGCGGATCAAGCAGGCGCCAGTGACCTTTCAAGCCGCCTATGAGGCCACCCGTAAAATCATGGCGGAACGGCCGGCACCGGACGCCATCCTCGCAAATACGGCGCTGACAATTTTCGGCGTTCTGGCCGCGATCCGGGACGCCGGCAAGACCATCACGGCAATGGGAATAGATTCGCCGCTCCTGCGCGGACTGTATCCTGAATTGCCGCGGATTCAATCCCCGATTTTGGAGCTGGGCAAAACGATGACCGCCACGCTGATTGAAATGCTGACGACCGGACGTCGGCCTGAGTCGGAAACAATGTTGCGCGCCCGCATAGTGCCACGCGCATAGAAAGGAAGTTACCATGGATACGTTTGTACGTTTCACAAGTTCGCCCTGGGGTTACCGGATGATGAGTTTTGAGGAGCGCTGCCGCCATCATCGCGAACTGGGTCTGAAGCATATTTGCGGCTATTTCGGGCCGCATCCCGGCGCGTTTCCCGCCGATAGCGCGCCGCGGGATCGCACGGCCTTGCGTGGCTTGGCGGACAAATACGGATTGCGCTTTGCCAGTATGAATGCCGACGGCGACTTTACGGTCACCCTGGGCGTGGAGGACCAGATCGCCCTGTGCAAACGGCAGATTGATCTGGCCGCCGAGTTCCAGCCGGAAGTAATCATTGTGTTTGCCGGCTGGCAGCCGCGGGAGGATAACGCGGTGTACAAACAGGTGGCGGAAGCGCTCAAGTCCGTGAGCCGGCATGCCGCCCAGCACCATCTGACTGTTGCGCTGGAAAATCACGGTGGCCTTACCGCAACCGCCACCCAGCTCAACCGCATCATGGCGGCCGTGAACGAGCCGAACATCGGAATCAACTGCGATCCGGCTAATTTCGCCATGTATGGGACCGATCCGCTGAGCGAGTTGCAGGCGCTGGAATATCCCGTGGTGTTCACGCACCTGAAAAGTTTAAAACATATCAACGGAAAGAAAGTCTATTGCCGCCTCTCTCAGGGCGAGATCAGCTATCTCCCCATCCTGCAGTGGCTCCGGGATCATTACGCTGGTTTCTATGCGCTGGAATACGAGGAGCCGGCCGACGTCCTGGCAGGTACCGAGGACGATTTCCGGACCCTGAGCGATTGGCTGAGGAATGTCCAATAATCTAAAGATTATCTCTCGCAAAGGCACTAAGACAAGAAAAGGAGAACCGCATGCAAACACAAGCTAAAGCCGTCATCATTGAGCGTCCGCGCCAAGCCGTAGTGAAGACCATCCGTCTGCCTGAGAGCGATGATGCCAGCATCATCATTCGCACGGTCTATAGCGCCATCAGCACCGGGACGGAGATCAAGGTATGGAACGGTCGTACCGGCAAGCTGGGCGGAGCGCTCTGGTATCCGCTGGTGCCCGGTTACGAGCAGGTGGGCGTGGTGGAATATGTGGGACCAAAAGCCTATAAGACCGCCACGGGTGAAACCCTCAAGGAAGGCGATCGTGTCATGGCCAACGAGGTGCGTTGTTATCCGGATTATTGCGCGGCCTGGGGCGGGCAGGTCGGGATGTCTGTGAAAAATCCGAAGACCGCTGGATCACCATTCGACATGCCGGCCAAAATCCCTGACGGCGTCAGCTTTCAGGACGCCGTGGCGGCCTACTTGGCGGCGGTGGCGCACAAGGGCATCGTCAAGGTGGGTATTCGAACGGGCGAGACGGTGGTCGTCATCGGCGTCGGCGCGGTGGGTCTCTCCGCCGCGCAGTTGGCTAAGCTGGCGGGCGGCAAGGTGATCGTGGTCGAGGAGAGTCCGTGGCGGGCCGAGCGCGCCAAGCCCTGTTGCGACCACATGATTTGCGACAACGCCGGCCACGCCTCCGCCATCGCAGCCGTCAGCGATATCACCGACGGCCGCATGGCGGACGTGGTCATCGAATGTAGCGGGGACTCCAACGTGGTCAATTTCGCCTGCCAGTATATCCGCGAGGGTGGCTGGGAACGGGACGATGACGGCGGACGAATTCATCTGCAGGGGGATTATCCGGATCCGATCGCCATCACGCAGTACATGCACTGGTTCAACCGGAACCTGCGCATCTCCACGAGTTGCGCGGTGCGGCCCGGCAGTAAGGAGCACATTCTGAATCTCATGCGCGAAAAACGATTCAATGCGGCTGTGCTCTGGGATAAGGAAATTGCGCTGGACGCCGTGCCGGCCGAGTATCCGGAGCTGGAAGCGCATCGGGCCACGCGCATGAAAACGCTGATACGCTGGGAGTGATGATCAAACATGCATACTGGACGGCTAAATAGATTCAAATCAGGAGGGAATATGAAAAAAACATGCATAATTGCCGGTATTCTGCTTTCAATAAATTTCTACTGCGGATTTTCAGTTTGTGGGGAACAGGCACCAAACAAAGAAATAAAAAACGGAAAGATGCCGGAAGCATTGCCGTTGATTACGGCAAGTCCCTCGGGAAAACCTGTAATTGACGGGAAGCTGGATGACGCCTGCTGGCAAAATTCCGTTGAAATCTCAACCCTGCCGAACTGGACCGGCGCCAAACTCACCGAAGCCACGCTTTTTTTTATAACTTACGACAAGGAAAACCTGTATATCGGCGCCGAGGTCCAGCAATCATATCTTGACCCGGTTTACAACCTGCTTGATAAAATAAAACCCTCCGCCGGCAAGCGCGATGACCCAGTTTTTTGCGATGATTCCATAGAGGTTTTCCTGATGCCCGGCGATTTTTATTATCAGCTGGTCATCAACATGGATGGAACCGTCTATGATGCGAAAGGGACGGGCCCGGAATGGAATTCATCCCTGAAAGCCGTTGCCGCGAAAAAAGCGAAAAGCTGGACGGTTGAAATCGCGATTCCGCTTTCCGATTTGGGCGTGAAAGACCCGGAAGGGCAAACCTGGCGGGCTAATTTCTATCGCAACAACCCGGCCAAGAAAGAATCGGGTGCCTGGAGTCCTACGGAAAAATCTTTCCATACAACGGCGGCATTCGGGCGCGTGAATTTTTCGCCCCGCGCGCCGGTTATCCGGTGTAATAATATCAGTCTTAAATCCGGTTCCGCCGAGGTCGGACTTTCCGTCATTACAAGGGAGGCTCTGAAAATTTCGGGCTCGTCGGATGAATTATCAATTGCCCCGGGAACCAATCAGAACGTCAATGTTCGCTTAAAGCCCGATAGCGATGGAAACGGACAACTTGCTGTTCTGGCCGGCAAAAAGGAAATATTCCGCACCCCGCTGTTGTCAATAAAATCAAAGACATCTGAAATGCTGGCCGAGATAGCCTGCCCCGGAAATACAATTGAGATTTTTATCAACGGAAAATCGATTGCTTCGGGCAGGGATTCGGTCAAGGCACCGTTATTACTAGAAGATGATAAAAACGCGGTGGCGTTGAAAATTTCGGGTGAAGCCGCTTCCATCCCCGCCGGGAAATTTACAATTGCCGGCATTTCGTTTTCCCTGGATGAATGGCTCTGTTCAGACAAGCAGGAAAGCAACTGGAATTCGGTTTCGTTTGATGATTCAAAATGGGATCTGTACAAAGGCGGAAAAGTTCAGACCGGCTTGTTTTTCAGGCATACTTTAATAAAAAACCACACTCTTTTCGCTCCCCAGCTGGTAAACAACACGCTCTACGTTGCGAATAAAGCTCCGATGTGCACCGCGATCAGGATTGGTTCGCCGTTTGAAAAGCCGTTGGCGGATTATACCTGCCATCTTATTCTGCCGGAAGGATTGAACATCCCGCTTTATGATCCGGAGAACAGGGCTTGGTACAGTTACAAACATAAGCTGTCCCAAAACAGGAAAAACGGGACGAATGAATATACATTCCATTTTGAAAAACCGATGCCAAAACTGAAATATAATTTCGGAGGCCACGTTATAGTTCTTATTATTTCTCCGGAATTTCCGGAAGAACAGGAAAAGAAAACACTAAAAGGGGTATGCTATATTTCAGGCCGGGGGATGCACGAAGTTCCCGGGGATTTTAATATCGCCGTGCTTCCATCTTTAAAAGGAATTCAGCCTGAAAATATCGGGATATCGGCATGGATCGGGTTTCGTGACAAGCGCAACAGCACTGCTGAAACGGAAAGCATGTTTAAATCTTTCAAGTCAACGGGCTTTAATTGGCTTGGGATTGATTTTAGGGCAGGCCACGACGGCACAACATGCGCAAACGAATATAAAAAAATTAAGGACGTTGTTAAAAAGGCAAAGGAAACCAACCTCAAACCCATTTTGTCTCTTTACGGAAATCACAGCTCGTCGTTTTTTTCAGATATCGTAGCACAGCATCCCGAATATCAGCTCGTCAATAATGCCAACAAACCGCCGGCATGGCATAAGTCCATGTGCCCCGAAGCTTATATGTCTGCTCCGGAGATAAAGAAGCGGATCGAAGACATGGCTATGCTTCACGACCGGATAATATATGATCTGGAAGCAGGAATTAAATCTTCCTGCCTGTGTGAAAAATGCCGGGGCAATTTCGCCCGGGAATTTAAGCTCAACAAGACTCCTTCGGAAAAGGAAGTTTATGAAAAGTATAAGAATGAATTGACCCGGCACCAGGTGAACATAAATTTCAGGCTTTATAATTTTATGAGGGATACCGCGAAAAAAGCAAATCCTGATATAAAATGCGACGTGTACAGCGGCTACGCTAATAATCCCCCCGAAGTCTACGGTATGGATTGGACGCTTTATAGAGATATTGTTGATATGCCGTCGGCGGGATATAGCGAGTCTCCGGCCATAATTAAGGAAACGAGAAAATTAATCGGCAACCATCCGCTGTGTACCGGACTTATCCTTAACAGCAATCTGTATGAATATCAGTATGCCGATCAGAACATAAAGGCCAGGCTGTTCAGCCAGATGATTCAGGGCGGATATGGCGGCGTGATCCTGTGGTCCTGGGACGAACTGAACGGCATCGGCATGACCGCGGTTGCTGAATTCGCGCGCGGCATCGCAGCTTATGAGAGTTTTCTAAAAGAACAATACGAGATTCCAAACGATGGATTTGTTACGGGAACCGCTGAGGAAAACATACATGTTTATAAAAAGGGCAACGAATATCTTTGTATTGTCCTGAACCCATCGCCCGAGGTGAAGGAAATAACGGTCAAAACGCCGCCCAGTATTCCGGATGCGGAAATTTATGATTTCTATGCTGACCGAAAACATGGACAAAGCGGAGCATATAAAATCCGGGTGCCATCTTATGACGCGGCGCTCTTGCACATAAGCAAGCCGGGGATATTTGACTTCCTTTTTCTTCCGAAAAAACACAAATAATTCTTGCATATTAACGGCTTCATAATTGCAAGAAAAAAGTCAGTTGAATTCAACCGGAACGGCACATTGCCTGGCAACTATTTGTTTGAAATATTCCATGGACGCTTTGTCTGGAATTTTATTCGACATCAATGAAGCGGAACGCCCGATGCGTATCAATTTTTCATTGCCCAGCGGGTGATACGGCATCAAATTGACGCATTGAAGATTGATCAGCTTTTCCGCTATTTTTGCTATGCCGTCGGCATGATCATTACGTTGATTCAGATCGGGGATGATCGGACAGCGTAACATTATTTTTGCGCCGGATGTATCCAGTTTTTGCAGATTGTCGAGAATCGGCGTCAGTGGCACACCTGTATATTTAAGATGGCGTTCCGGATCGGTTTCCTTGAGATCGAAAAGGAAGATGTCAACCAATGCTAATGTCTTTTCTAATGATTCCCATGCGCAAAACCCGCATGTATCAAGACAGTTGTGCAATCCGCAGGATTTAGATTTGCGAAGCAATGCGGTTGTGAATACAGGCTGAAACATCGGTTCTCCGCCTGAAATGGTCAATCCGCCACCTGAGTTGTCGTAAAAAATCTTATCTTTCATAACTTCCATTATTATCTCATCCACGCTCATGGATTTGCCGATCAGCTCGCGGGCCCCGGCGTAGCATGTCTCCACGCATTTTCCGCAGCGGACACAGCACGAACGATCAAAAATCCCATCATGGACGGCATGGGAAGTGCAAGCCATTGTGCACTTGCCGCATCCGATGCATTTCTCCGGAACGAACGATATTTCCGGCTTGGCCTCCTGCGATTCCGGATTGTGGCACCAAAAACATCGCAGCGGACAGCCCTTTAAAAACACCGCCGTACGGATGCCAGGGCCATCGTGAATCGCAAATTTCTCGATGTCGAATACCAGGCCGTTCATGATGTCTTCCCGTAGATGTTGCGACTGATGAATTCGTCCTGCCATTCGGGCGATAAAGCCACGAACTTGGCCGAGAAACCGCAAACCCTGACAACCAGATCCTGGTGCTTTTCAGGATGCTTGCGTGCGTCAAGCAACTCCGCCTTGCTGACGCAATTGAGCTGGAGCAGTTGGAGTTTCGCGTCTGCAAACGCACGCTCGAACTGGGCAAGCAGATGTGGACTGACTCCGTTACCAGGCAAGATGATGTTCAAAAGTGAATTGCCGGCGCATTTCGTCAGGTCGAGCGCCGCAACGCTGTTGATTGTGGAAGTGATATCGTTGATGCGTCGGACTCGCGATGGGGTTATGCCGTGCGCGAGCACATCCCCGGTATGACGCCCATCCGGCGTGGCTAACATTTTCTCACCCCAGAACTTGAACTCGCGATAGACCCAATAGCCAAGGTCGAAGGTTCCACCGCGTTCATTCACCAGATCTCTGGTGTGTTCGTAGAGATCGTCATGAAACCGCCGCGCCAGTGCGTTGGACTCTGGGGTGTTGTCGCCGAAATGTGGCATAGACAAGACTTCGGCCCAGAGGGGTTCATATCCTTTCCAGTTGGCCCTGACTGCCGCCAGAAGCTCCGTAAGAGTATGGTGTTTTGTCTCGAAGCAGAGCTTGCGAATCACCAGCAGTGAATCGATGATATTGGCAAAGCCAAACATTGGGAGTGCATGCGGATTGTAGCGTCCGCCGCCTGCCGTGAAATCCTTGCGTTTCTCCAGGCAGTCCGACATGCAGGCTGAGAAAAATGGCGATGGGTTGACTTTAGGCCAAACAACACCGTTGCGCCCTTTCATCGCGCACATCTGCCGAACAACCTTGATGATGTTACCGAACAACCGCTGATAGACCTCTTCGAAGTTTTCCGCTTCGTCAAGTTTATCGCAGATGATGTCAACCTTTAACATCTCAGGGCAATCGTGGATCGACGCTTCCAGAATGCGCATCAGGCTGAAATAGTCGCCCGTGGCCATGTTCTCATAGCTTTCAAGGACGACATCCCAACATCCTGAACACACATAGTTGCGGGCATTCTCCAGTCGTTTGCCTGCCCGGACTTGCGCGGGAATCACACAGTCGTCGTTTACAAGGTTGATTACGCTGCGTCCGCTGAGGATATCACAATTTATCATTTCGAGATATTCAGGGGTTGTATCCTTCCCGAAACGGCAATGCAGTTTGGGATAGATCAATTTCAGTTCGTGATGGGCTTTCAGGAACATGCGCGTGATGTCATTGAACACTTCATTGCCGTGTTCATCGCAACCGCCAAGCGTGAAGGTTATTTCCAACTCGTGGGCAGCGATGCCGCCGCCACCCGCCACTACTTGCTTGTCCTTGTCGTATAGGCAATCGGCTGGGAGCAGGAAGCGGCAGATGAGATCGTAGGCCTCTTCCTTGGTCAAGCACCCACTTCCGATGTCTTGGCGGTAAAGCTCTGACAGCATCATGTCGGGACGTCCCAGGGAATTCGTCGCGAGCCCCTCAATTGAACCGCAGACTTCGCGCAGGAACCACAGTGTGTTCAAGCCTTCATAAAAAGTTTCCGGTTTGTGCCACGGCACTTTGCGGGCGCTTTGCGCAATCATCCCCAGAAAACGCTGTTGTGTTTCATCAGTGGTGTCTTTCAGCAACTTCTCGGCGGCATCCGCAAATCTCCCGGCAATTGCCTTAACCGCAAGCAGTCCGCGCATTGCACATTCAATGAACTCGGATTCATCCTTGGAAGTGCACAGTTTCAAGGCCGCTTCCGCCTGCGCATAGATATTTTCCAATCCGTTTTTCAGGACATTGGAGAACGAGGGACAATGGTGCATCAGATCCACATAAGGGCCGCAGCAAAGGAAAACTCTCTGATTTATCCGCTCCATGAAAAGATCGTAGTCTTCCGGATTGAAATCGCGAAAGAGATGATAGTTGCGATTGAGAAGCCAGCGGCCGGGGCTGCGTACGTTCCAGCCGCCATTCGTCCCCATCTCGAAATAGAAGGGAGAGTCCTTGAAGACGACCGGGCGGAAGCTATCAGCGAACACCTCATATTGGGCGGCCTTCAACTGCATGGCATTGAGACCGGGATGCTCAATGTCGTATTTGTCCATCAGATCCCAGAATGGTTGCGACACCGTTTCGAGTTTGTGCTCGATGGCGTATTTCCAGTCTCCAGCCAGGGAAAGATGCTTGCCGGACTCGTTGTCCGCCGGGGAGACGAACATATTGTCCACCGGTCCAATCATGCCGCCGGCATAGGCGAAGGAGTATGCGCGCACGGCAATCACATTGCGTCCGGACTTCACCAGGCGGCCCGGGACAACATAGCTCCGGGGCAAGTCCCAAACGCTCCGGTCAAAGCCTTTGCCGGTGGAGCCGACCTGCTCGCCGTTGAAATAGGTGATGTCGGTCTTGTCAACTGCGCCGATACGGAGGGTCAAGTCTTTGCCAGCCCAATTTTTCGGGACATCGACATTCTTGCGGAACCAGAAAACGCCGCTGAACCGCATGCCCTTGGAAGTCCAGCTTCCTGGCAGGCTCATAGTCTCCCAGCGGGAGTCGTCGAAGGATTCCGAGGCCCAGCCTTTGTCCAACGCACCGTTGCCAGGGTCGGCTGAAAATTGAATCTTCTCCTCTTCTTCTTTTTGGGAATAAAAAGCCCTCAACTCTTTTCTCAATTTTTCAATGCTCATTGTCAATATTTCCATTTGTTATGTTATGTAAAACTGATTTTCAAACCCAAATAAAGCGGATAATTTCATCAAAAAATTGCCGGTCTTTTGAGTTTGCATATATTTTTTGTTTGTGTATTTATACTACTTAAGGGACAGGTACGGAATGCACAAATTTTAAAATTACATGCACTTTTATGCCTAATGGGAGCAAAACCTTGCTGCGGCAGCTTAATCCGTTTCTGGATTTGAGTTTCAGCAACGTTTCCATTGACAATTCTTATTACCGCGCCACCGCCGCCTGGCCAGTCAACATCTTAGCGCTGGGCATCAAAGACGACGGGAAAGGCAAGGACTATTTTGAAAACAGCGCAGAGAATCAGCGCCTGCCATTTTTGGCAAACCATGTCTACTTCATCCCATGCGGCCTGAAAATTAGTTTTGAGGTGACTCCGGGGATCACCGCCATCTCGCTGCATTTCAACCTGACATTCTTCCATGGTATTGATATTTTTTCCGACGTCAAGCATTGCGAAATGCGCCATGACCAGAAGCTTGTCGCCCGCTTTCACGCCATTTTGTCTGAGAATGATAATCTGAAGGCGATTTGCGCGCTGAAAATGGAAGTAATGCGGTTTTGCCTGTCAATTTGGCCGGGAAATTTGGAGCGGCTGACTCCCGTCATCCGGAAATACGAGCCGGTTTTCCGTTATGTGCGCGAGCATGGCGACGCAGAATTTACTGTTGGTGGCTTGGCGAAGCTGGCCGGGCAGAGGCAAAATGTTTTTTCGCGGAACTTCAGCCGGGACATTGGCAAGTCGCCCAAAGAGTTCCTCCGGAACGACCTACTCAAAAAGATCGTTGCCCGTCTGCTTATACCTCAAATGAGCATTAAACAGACGGCCGCCGAACTGAATTTCAGCTCGGAATTTTACATGTCGCGCTTTTTCAAGAAACACACCGGACTTTCCCCGAGCGAATACCAGCGCAAATTCACCGCTAACACAGTTTGTGATCAATGATCAGGGTCAAAATGATCACAAAGCACAAACAAAGCATTTGGGTCACCCATTATCGCGCCGTGAAAAGTCCGTAGTCAAGGGAGGTGCAAAGGCAACGAAATTGACTTTATGAACCCCGTCACCTGCGAAGGTGAACCGGCCAAGGGTAGCCGCCAGCCGGAAGTGAGTGTTGCGTAGTCGGCGGTAACGTCGGCACGAAGCGTACACAGCGAGCGGGGAGGCCCTGCTATCGAATCCCGAAATGACCGCATTGTGGAAGCCCTCTCTATTAATGGAGGGGAAGGCAATACCGAGACTCTGGAAAGGCTTGGAGTGGAGGTTCCGCCGGGGTCTAAGAACAGGGCAGAGCCGCAAAGGG
>VSJD01000319.1 GCA_008636095.1 Kiritimatiellota bacterium
CCTCAAGTTGATCGAGAAAAAGAAAGTGGGGTCCAAGTATATTAAGAAATATGATGTTCCGCAGACTCCCTATCAGCGGCTGATGAGCTCTGACGAAATCTTTGAGCCGGTTAAAACCTGGCTGACAGAAATATTCTGCAACATCAACCCTTTTGCCTTAAAACGCCAAATTGACTTCAAACAAAACCAAATCCTCAAGGAGCTCCGGTAACATGTATTATGGCGCAACGAAGGCATCTTCTCAATGTCATGCCGGTAACATTTTATTATGGCGCAACGGGTAGATGGGAACTGGTTTTTTAGCCCGCATATTTCATGAGCGGATTACCGCTTATGAAATATGTGCTTTGGCTACAACAAGTTGTGGCCAAAGTTTCGGCGCGGCGTATAATACGCCTTGTCCCTCGACTCCGCTCGGGATCCTGAGCCTGTCGAAGGGCTCAAGATTAACCCTTCAACGCGCCGAAAGGATAATCCTGCCTTCGCCCTGAGCTCAGGCCGAAGGGAGCAAGCACGCTCCAGTGTGCGCGTCGAAGCTTTTCAGGCGGACATTTCACGCCAAAGCGTGAAATGTCCGGGTTAAAAGGTATTCAAGCGCGAATCAGTTTTTCAAACTCCGCCTCGTTCATCACCCTAACTCCTAACGTCCGAGCCTTGTCTAACTTTGAGCCCGGCTCCGCGCCGGCCACCACGCCGAATGTTTTTTTTGATACGCTGGCGCTGACCTCGCCGCCCAAGGCGCGAATGGCCTGTTCGGCCTGGTCGCGGGAAAAATTCTCCAGGGCGCCGGTCAGCACAAAAAACTTGCCGGTCAGGCGCCCGCTTTTGAGTGCCGCTCCAGCCGTGCGTTTCAGGTTGACGCCGGCTTTTTGAAGCCGCTGGATCAATCCACGGTTTTGTGCGGTCTGGAAATAATTATAAATGTTTTTGGCCACTACCGGCCCCATATCGCGGATTTGCTGGAGCTCATCCGGCGTGGCCTGCATAAGCGGCTCGATACCGGTATAATGCTGTTCCAAGGTCTGCGCCATTTTTGCGCCAACCTGCCGGATGCCGAGCGCAAACAACACGCGCCAGAAATCGCGTTGTTTGCTGGCTGCAATACCGTCGAGCAGATTTTGCGCTGATGTTGCGGCCATATGTTCCAAAGCCGCCACGCTTTCATGGCGCAAGCGATATAAGTCGGTTGGATCGGCCACAAGGTTAGCATCCACTAACTGATCCACCAGCGCATCGCCCAAACCATCGATATCCATGGCGCCGCGCGCGGCAAAATGCCTCAGCCAGCGTTTCAATTGGGCCGGGCATTGGAGGTTTTCGCACCGATAGGCCACTTCGCCTTCCCGCTGGGTAATCGGCTCGCCGCAGACAGGGCACTTGTTCGGCATCCGGAATAAGCGTTCCTGACCGTTTCGCGCGCTCGTATTGACCCCTACGATGGCCGGGATCACCTCGCCTGCTTTTTCCACGTAGACTTGGTCGCCTACGCGGATGTCCTTGCGCTTAACCTCATCGGCGTTATGGAGTGTGGCACGGTTGATGGTGGAGCCTGCCAAGGCCACCGGCTCAAGTTCCGCCACGGGTGTCAGCACGCCGGTGCGGCCCACTTGCACCGTGATGGCCTTGAGCCGGGTTTCGGCGCGCTCGCTCTCGTACTTGAAGGCCACCGCCCAGCGCGGGCTCTTGGCCGTTGCGCCTAACTTTTCGTAAAACGTGCGTTCGTTAACCTTGATGACCCCGCCGTCAATTTCGAAAGGGAAGGTATGCTGCATTGTTTTCAGTTCTTCCAAAGCAACGCGCACGGCATCCATCGAGCGGCATGTCCAGAACTTGGCGGGAATCTTCAGGCCAAATGTTTTTAAGGCCGCGAGCATCTGCGCGTGCGTATCGAAGGCAATGCCTTCCAGTTCGCCGATGCCATATATGATTACGTCCAGCGGCCGCCGGGCCACCTGGCGCGAATCCAGCAGTTTTAAGGAACCGGCGGCGGCATTGCGCGGATTGGCGAACGGTTCTTCGCCCGCCTCCTCGCGGACACGATTGATGGTCACGAACCCGTCACGGGTCATGTACACTTCGCCGCGGACTTCCAGTACGGCAGGTGGCGGCCGTTCGCCACACAACTTAAGCGGAATCGAGCGGATTGTTTGCAGGTTGGCGGTGATGTTATCACCCATGGTGCCGTCGCCGCGGGTACTGCCTGTAACCAACCGGCCATGCTCATAGCGCAGGGTAATCGCCACGCCATCAATCTTGGGCTCGACGATGTAAGTGAACACCTGGCCTGGCAAAAGGCGCAGAAGGCGCTCGTGAAAATTCATCAGTTCCGACTGGCTGTAGGTGTTGTCCAGGCTCATCATGGGAAGGCGGTGACGGACTTGCTCAAATTCCGCCAGGGGCACGCCGCCCATGCGCTGGGTAGCGCCCACGTGCTGGGTAGCACCCATGTGCTGGGTAGCACCCACGTGCTGGGTAGGGGAGTCCGGCGTCAGGAACTGGGGATACTGTTTTTCCAGGTCCTCGAGTTCATGGTATAAGCGGTCATAGTCGCGATCGGAAATCTGCGGCTGGTTGGCGACATAATACAGGTGGTTATGGCGCTCAATCTCCGCGCGAAGTTTACGGATACGGTCCTGGACAGGCTTATCACTCATGCCCGCATAATATCGCAAGGCATGCGTAAACGCCATGAAAAATAGAGCTTGTCAAGGCATTCTTAAAATTCAAGAATACAAAAAGAGGTAACCAATAATGAGGCTTGATCCATTTCGATGGGGCTGTGCCTTTGCCGCGACGGTGACGCTTTGCGGTCTAACATTGCCCGGCTATGGAGAGGATGACATGAATCATAAAAATCAGCATGTGGTTCGGCGAACCCACGGTGATGGTCGCTGGTTCCCGGGCGATAAGGCGGCCCTGAGTAAAATGATCAATGGATACATCGACGCCGCCCAGGTAAGTCCGATCAAAGGTCGAATTATTGGCGCCATTTCGCCCCATGCGGGGTATATCTATTCCGGGACGATTGCCGGATACGTGTTTCGCGTCATCAAGGAACAAGCGGCTAAGGGCGCGGCGCCGGATACGGTGGTTATTCTCGGACTCAGTCATCAGGGTGGATCCCGTGGTGTCGCGCTCATGGATGGCGATGCCATCCGCTCTCCACTGGGGGAGATGGTGCTCGATAAGGACGCAGCGGTGCTATTGACCAGCAACCGGCCCTCGGTTTACCTGGATTATGCGCCGCACAATGGCGAGCACTCGGCCGAGAATCAGATTCCGTTTGTCCAGTCGGTCCTGCCCAGTGCGCGCCTTGTGGTGGGGTTGATCGGGGATCACGATCTGAAAACGTTCAACGAACTGAGCGCCGGACTTGGGGAACTGGCTAACAAACGCAAGTTACTGGTCATTGCCAGTTCCGATCTGCTGCACGATCCGGATTATAATCGCGTGACCCAGACCGACCGGGCCAGCTTGAAAAATGTGGCCGCTATGAAGACCCAGGAATTGCTGGAACGCTGGAGCTACGAAAACCAGATCTTCTGCGGTATGTCGGCGGTTGCCGTAACAATGCGGTTCGTGGAGAAACAGGGTTGCCGTGAGGGCATCGTGTTGCGTTACCGCAACACGGGCGACGATCATCCCGATAGTCGTGGAAACTGGGTCGTTGGTTACGCTGCTGTGGTCTTCCCTCTGCCTGCTCCGGGGCCCCGCTAACCACTCATTAAAAATCAGTCCAAAGATATCCAGGTTGATTTTCAAGGCACATGGTTGATGACACAGATAACCACACCGTATTACCTGATCGACGAAAAGAGACTGCTGCAAAACCTGGAGATCATCCGGCGCGTGCGCGAGGTTTCGGGCGCGAAGTCCGTGCTCGCGCTTAAATGTTTTTCAACTTGGTGCGTTTTTGGGCTCATACGTAAATATATGGATGGTACCACGAGTAGTTCCCTGTTTGAAGCCCGGCTGGGTCATGAAAAATTCAGAAAAGAGGTCCATGCCTACAGCGTCGGGTTTTCCTTGCGGGACATCAAGGCCGTCAGGAAGTACGCCGACAAGGTAATCTTCAATTCGATATCCCAGCTTAAGATGTACCGCGGCAATGTCCGCGGACGGAAGCTGGGTCTGAGGGTCAATCCGGGGATCAGTTATTCGCATTTCGACTTGGCGGACCCGGCCCGGAAATATTCAAGGCTGGGCGTTGCAGATAAAGAGAAGCTCATGCAGGTAGTATCCCTCATCAGCGGCGTGATGTTCCATTTCAACTGCGAAAACGACGACTTCAGAAAATTTTCAGCGGCCCTCGATTTTATCGGGCGCAATTACACAGACCTACTTAAAAGGATGGAATGGGTCAGCCTGGGCGGCGGGCTTTCATTTACGAAAGACGGTTATCCGCTTGAAAAATTCTGCGAGCGCTTGAAGGCATTCAGCGAAAAATTCGATGTCCAGGTATATCTGGAACCCGGCGAGGCGGCCATTACCGGTTGCGCGGAACTGGTGACCACGGTCCTGGATGTCGTGCATAACGAGGTTGATATCGCCATCGTGGATGCCTCGACCGAAGCGCACATGCTGGACCACTTGGTCTACCGTACCAGCGCGAAGGTCGCGTTTCCAGGGCCAGGCCGGTTCAAAGTCATGATTGCCGGCCGTTCGTGCCTGGCGGGCGATGTGTTCGGTCAATACAGCCTGAAAACCCGGCTGATGACCGGGAGCGTGGTGCGCATTGCGGACGCCGCCGGATATACGATGGTGAAAAAGAACTGGTTCAACGGATTGCCCATGCCGGCTATCTGCGTGAGAAGGTTGGACGGAACCGTGGACATGATCAGACAATTCGGATATAAGGATTTCATCGCGAGTCTTTCGTAGGGCGTGTTTCATTATGACACAAACCGTTAAAGGAAAATAACATGAAGAAGAACGTATTGATAATCGGTGCCGGCGGCGTCGCGCATGTGGCGGCCCACAAGGCCGCCATGAATAACGATATGCTCGGCGACATCTGCCTCGCATCCCGCACGCAGGCCAAGTGCGACGAGATTATTGCGAGCGTCAAGCGCAAGAATCACATCAAGGACAAGTCAAAAAAGCTCTATTCCCGGCAGATCGACGCGCTCAACGTTCCGGCCACCGTCAAGCTGATCAGGGAGACGGGCTCCGCAATCGTCATCAACCTTGGCCAGGCCTTCGTCAACATGTCAGTCCTTGAGGCCTGCCTCGAGACCGGCGCGGTCTATATGGACACCGCCATCCACGAGGAGCCGGACAAGGTTTGCGAAACCCCGCCCTGGTACGCGAACTACGAGTGGAAGCGCAAGTCCCGCTGTAAAGCGAAGGGTTTGACCGCCATCCTCGGCGTGGGGTTCGATCCGGGCGTGGTCAACGCCTACTGCGCGCTGGCGGTGAAGCGCTATTTCGATAAAATCGATACGATTGATATCATGGACGTCAACGCGGGCCGGCATGGCAAGTACTTCGCCACGAACTTCGACCCGGAAATCAATTTCCGCGAGTTTGTCAAGGTCTGGACCTGGATTGACCGCCAGTGGAAGGAGTATCCGACGCATTCCGTCAAGCGCGTCTATAATTTTCCAGTCGCCGGCCTTTGCCCGATCTATCTGAACGGCCACGACGAACTGCATTCACTCTCGAAGAACATTGACGCCAACAGCATTCGTTTCTGGATGGGTTTCGGCGACCACTACATCAACGTCTTCACCGTGCTACGCACCCTCGGTTTTCTCTCGCATTTGCCGGTGACCCTGACCACGGGCCAGGAGGTCGTGCCGCTCAAGGTTGTCAAGGCGCTCCTGCCCGACCCGAAGACCCTCGCGCCCAACTATACCGGCAAGACCTGCATTGGCAATTTTGTCAAGGGCTGGAAGAACGGCAAGAAGCGGGAGGTCCTGATCTACCAGGTCTCGGACCACAAGAAATGCTTTGAAGAGGTTGAGTCCCAAGGCATCAGTTATACCGCCGGTGTCCCACCGGTTGCCGCCGCCATGCTTGTGGCCCAGGGTGTCTGGAACCCGCAGACGATGGTGAACGTCGAGGAGCTTGATCCCGAGCCGTTCATTGCCATCCTCGATAAGATCGGCCTGCCCACGGACATCAAGGAGATCAAACCCGGCAGTCAGGACTCGTTCGACGGCACCGTCCTGGACCTGAAGCAGGAATTGGCGCAATCAACGGCGACGGTTACGGTCTCCGCGGCCAACCCCATGATTGCCCTGGCACCCCGGCCGACCGCTAAAAACGTGAAGAAAGTCGGCAGGAAAAATAAATAAGCTGATCGGACTGCAAGAATACGTGTAGTGTAATTGTTTCTGGAGGCCACAAAATGCAGGTGTTGCTAAGATTCACGATTAGGATCGGGGGGGTCATGCTGATGCTGGCACTGGTGCAAACCGCTCCCGCCGGTAGTGCGTCCGGGAAAAACTACTATGTTGCCACTACCGGCGACGACGCCAACAATGGGACCTCAATCAGTAAACCATTCAAGACCATTCAAAAAGCAGCCAGCATAGCAACAGCTGGAAATACGGTTTATATCCGTGCCGGTACTTACCGGGAAACGGTAACACCGTCCAATTCCGGTTCCTCCGGTTCAGTGATCAGGTTTACCAACTATAACAGCGAGACGGTCACTGTCAGTGGCGCAGACGCGATCACCGGTGCGTGGACAGTCTGTTCGGGAAACATCTACAAGATTGATGTCGGTTCCCGGGACTTTGATCAACTCTTCGTGGACGGCAAGATGAACTTAAAAGCCCAATGGCCAAACAACACCGCGCTTGATTTGTTAAGTAAATCATGGATGGCAACAATAGCCGGTGGTGACTCAACCTCAATCTATGACAGTTCCATCCCCGGCCCAAACTGGAACGGCGGCATGATCTGGATCCTGCCGGGTAAACATTGGGTGGCATTTCAGAGGTCAATTACGGCTTATGACGGCAAACAACAAAAGGCGAGTTTCGCGACTACTGGTGGTTCGCATTACGAACCTAAGGCAGGTGACAGGTATTTCCTGTTTAACAAACTTGAGGTCTTAGATGCCGGCGGCGAATGGTACCTGGACAAGGGCACCCATGAACTGTATCTCTGGGCCACCGCCAACGACAATCCGGCCAACCATACGGTCGAGGCTAAGAATAGAAACCTGGCGCTGGATCTCTCGAATAAGAATTACATCGAATTCGACGGGGTAAATTTTTTGGCCGGGAATGTAAAAATGACGGGTTCAACATACTGTGCCGTGAAAAACGGGTCGTTAAAGTATCCTGACTATTTTGAGAATGCCAATGGGTATGCCCTGCAGGACTGCGGCATTGTGGTGAGCGGCAACCATAACAAGATTGACCATATGGAAATTGCCTACACTCCAGGGGCGGGGATTTATTTGTCGGGCATTGCCAACGAGATTACCTGCTGCACTATCCATGACATTAACTGGACAGGTGGCGAATATGGTGCGATCACGTATGGTCTCGCCGCTTGGTCTAAGAACCTGGCCAATGCTATGCCACCTATCGGGACGCAAAAAGACCTGGTGATCAGCCACAATACCATTTACAAGACAGGCCGATCGGGGATGTTGGGGCATTTTACCGAGGCGGCTACGATCACCTATAATGAAATTTACAATGTAGGCGTGATTTGTTTTGACTTAGGCTGTATCTACATTGACCATGATGGCGGTTATGGCGGGTCAGATTCGGTTTTTGCCTATAACAAGATACATGACAATAACGGCACCGGTTCGGGTATTTACTTCGATGCTTGCACCCCTTATCTGCAGGGAGGCGGTACTAATGGGAGTTACTGTGGACAGAATTACAAAATCCACCATAATGAGGTCTATAATATCACTCCTTGGGCTGCTTTTCATGTCAACGGCGGCGACCCTAAACTGCCAGTAAAAAATCTGAGGTTTTACAACAATTCCACTTACAACTGCAGTTCGACGCTTAGATCGGGTCGTAGTAGCGCGGGAACTGATTGTTCGGGTGTAACCTTGAAAAACAACATTGGGACTGCACCATGGAAGATAGATTCACAGATAACGGATATCTCCAATAACTTCACCTCTGGTGATCCGAAATTTGTCGATCCGATACACTATGATTTTCACTTGCAATCCAATTCGCCGTGTATCGATGCCGGTTGTGTAGTCAGCGGAATTACGGATGGGTACAGCGGATCAGCGCCGGATCAGGGAAGGTATGAATTCTGATGATCGCAGGGCGCGACCTTGATGTATAGCCAGGCTACGCCGGAGCGCTATGCCCAGGCGAATGTCATTGTTCGAAAAACAAAGCGGAACGCAGCGCTAAAAATGGAGAGCAATATGTATTTAATTAAGGTTGTTTTCTCTGTTTTACTGTTATTGCATCTGTTAATAACGGACCTCTATTGCAAAAACACTTTTACCGCACTGCAGGGAACAATCCGATCGCCTAACGGGTTTGTTCTTTATCATAATGGTGCAATAGTTAAAGAAACGTCTTCCGGTAGTGAGCAGAATATTTCTTTGAACTTAATTACTGGCATAAATACTATCGCCGTCTCTTGCGCGCCTCAGGTTGAGTGTTCATTATCCGCGGGGCAGGTAAAGGTCACCGATAAAGACATGTGGCGGATAAACGAGCGGGAAGAAACAAATTGGCCGGCAAATGACTACAATGACAAGTCCTGGAAGATTGGCAAACCGGCCGAATATACACCCGCTGGAAAAATATTCTTAAGAAAAGTTGTTTTAGTTCGTGATACTCCTGACCTTTATGCCGGCTACGCCTTTCCGAATGAACGGGAGAAATATTTCGATGTGCCGTATACCATATGTAAAAATTCCGTCCAGTTGCTTATCTTGCGACTGTACAATCCCCTGGCCGGAGAAATCGGAAATATCAAGTATCGTATAGATTTACCGAAAGGTTTTACCATTTTGGATGTAAATAAAAGAACATATTTAATAGGGGAAGGAGTGGCGAATAATCCGAAAATGTCTGAAGAAAAAATAATGAGGGACAACTTGGGATTTAATCGTTATACCTTGATTTTTGACAAACCCTTGGCGCCTACCGTTGAAAGAACCGGACGTGTTCATTCTTCTTATTATGATATTGCCATGTTTCTGGTAAAAGCGGACAAGGAGGCACCTTCGTCGGCAACCTTTTATTCAAGACAATCAGCGGAAGACGGGACAATATTATCAGCCGAGAAAACGCTTTCCGTTGAAATTCTCCCTGAATTAGCCGCTTCGCCCCGAAAAGACCGGCATATTATGATTGATGTTGACCGGCGGCTTGCACGATTCAGCGATGAAGAACAGGAGGCGCTATTAAATACATTCAACAAAGCAGGCGTAGATGAATTGCATTTTCATGTTTCCAGAACCTTGGCCCGTGCCGAATATAATGCCCGGATGAAGAATATCGTAAAAACAATGCACAAGTATGGAATCAGGGCGATTATTTCTCAAGATGAAGACTGGGGCAGTGATTATTTGCCATATGATAAGAAGCCGGAACATTCCGCTTATGATAAAGACGGCAATATATATAAACAAAGTTACCCTGGCTGGGAGCGCAACAAAGCGGCTGATATTCCCTGTCCCACCTGGTTAATCGAAGAAAATGACGGCGCGGGACTGACAAAACGGATTGTAAAAATTATTAAAGGATTAATGAAAAAAGACGGTGAGATTGACGTGAAAAAGCAGATTGTCGAAGTTATGAAAGAATATAATGCTGATGGATATTGCCGGTCGGTTGAAATGGGGGCTAGTGACAGATATTGTTTTTGCAACAGATGCATCAATGAATTCAAAAAGATGTATCCGGACGCGTCGCCTGCGGAAATTGCACCCGGATCCGGGAAATGGCTGGATTTTCGCTGCCGACAAAACGCTGAAATATCAGGAATTATGAATGGTGCGGTGCATGCCGTGGGTAAAGATAAAGTATTTTACTGCTATAGCAGTTTTCAGGGAGAAACAGGCCTTCAACGATACAAGACGGATTGGAAATATTACCAGGATAGATGTGATATCGCTATTGCCGGTATTATAGGATCATTAGAAGATACTCAAAAAGCTTTAGGCAAGACTCGGTGGATCGGCCGGGTGGGGACATATGCGTATCAGCCACGAGAGGCAAATAATATAATATATGCCCAATTTGTTAAATCAAACTGCTTTGGGATCAGGATTTTTGAGTATTTTCAGACGCAAGGAATAACTTATTATCTCACTTCGCTTCTGGCCCAATACGGAACGAAAGCAAATGAATATATGCCCCGGGAATATTCAATAGGAAAAGTTGTCCTTCACTGATTTCCGTGTGATTTATCATTGGCTAAACGGTCGGTATGCAATCTAACCACATGATCACAAGTGGCTTATGATGGGTGAGACGTGCAAATGGCTGCAGGTTGTGCGTGCAACCCAGGTCTTTTGGGCATATCCCTTTTTCGGGAATGGTCGAGCAAAAGCTGTCAATCAAACTGGAGATTGATACGCGTCCGCCAGCCGGTGCCGACACCCGGATGTGGCATTGATTACGAGGGAGAATCTGGAATCGTTAGTGAAAACTACTGGTTGATGTGGACCACCTTGGCGGGCGGGAACCCGTTGAAAGGGGTTGAGGAGGCGACGCTGTAGGCGCCGATGTTTTTGCTGTAGAGCAGATCGCCGCGTTCAAGATCGGCGGGAAGTTCCTCGGACATTGAGATCACGTCCAGCGCGTCGCAGGTCGGACCGAAGACGGTGCAAATCTGGGTGGGGCCTTTTTTGAATGCTTTCAAGTGGTACTGGCAGTGATCGAAAATGATGCCCGAGAAAGTATGGTAAACACCGTCGTCAACATAATAACATAGCTTGCCGTCACGCACGGCCTTGCCGATGATCTTCGATATGGCGGTCCCGGCCGTCGCCACCATGAACCGTCCTGGCTCGGCCAGGATTTGGATGTCCTTGGGAAAAAGCCGATCAATCTCGGCATTAATCTTCCGGGCCAGTTCGCGGAACGGTTTCACGGTGGCGTCGTAGGGCGCCGGGAACCCGCCCCCGATATCCAGCAGGTTCATCTTCGTGTAGCCGCGGTCGCGCGCCTCCTTGAACACGTTGGCCGCGAGGTTGATGGCCTGTACGTAGTTCTCGAAGTTGGTGGTCTGACTGCCGACGTGGAAGCTTAGTCCTTCAACAACCAGGCCGGCCCTGTCGGCTTCGAGAATAAGATTCACCGCTTCTCCCGAGGCCGCGCCAAACTTGGACGACAGTTCTACCATCGCGCCGGTATTGGCGACTTTAAGGCGCAAGCAGAGGCCCGAGTGCGGGGCGTACTGCTTGATTTTTCTGATTTCCTCGACGTTATCGTAAGTCACCAGCGCCTTGTATTGATCAAGCGCCTGCAACGTCTCGTTGGCCTTGATCGGGTTGGCGTAGATGATCTTGTCCCAGATCCAATCCTGGCGCTGTTTGGCCGGCAGGTCCTTGATGTACGCGTGCACGATTCTGAACTCCGGCATCGAGGCCACGTCAAAGCTCGCGCCTGCTTCGTAAAGCGTCTTCACAATGGCAGGATCCGGGTTGGCTTTGACCGCAAAGTAGGCCTGGACGCGCGGCAGATATTTTTTGAAGGCGGCATAATTCCGGCGCAGTTCGTCATGGTCCACCACGAACAGGGGCGTCCCGTGCTTCTGTGCCAGTTGCTGTAGTGCCTTTAATGTGGGCATAATCTCCTCCCGTGGCATCCAAGATTAAATTTTGTATTGTGGGTGACAAGTATTGCAAACTGCCGCGGCGTAGACAAGAGGCATCTTCTGGACACATTCAAGACCGGAACTTCAATTATCCGGGTATAATATCGCGCCTGGTTGGCGGGCGCGATGGTGTCCGCGACGCGCATTTCGGTGCCCGCCATGTCCTCCGTAGCTTTAGCGAAGGAGGATATTGCGGGATTCGAAAAGGATCGGCAAGTTTGCCGTAGATGTTGGCGCGCGGCGCGAAGCGCTGGATATGTACACCCAGTTATGCGCGGCTAATCACTCTCCTTTCCCCGGCGGCACTAAACAATGCTTGCCGCGGCCGATCAAGTCCGCGCGCCCGGCGGCGCGGAGGGCTTCCCGTGCTTTGCGGTGAAATTCCGGTTTGTGGCACAGGAGCAGGGCGCGCTGCAGTCCCTTTTCGCGGTCGGTGCGGGCCACATAAATGGGCTGGGACGTTTCGGGGTCGAGGGCGGTGTAATACATGGCGGCGGCCATGGTCAGGGGCGCGGGATAAAAATCCTGGACTTGGCTTGGCTGGATGCGGGCCTGGCGCAGATATTGCGCCAACTCAACCATGTTGCCAAGCGTGCACCCGGGATGGCCGCTGATAAAATATTCCACAATGTCGTGCGGTTTGCCGGTATCCCGGCACAGTTCGCGGAACCGCTGGAGGAACCGCAGGTAACTACTTGCCGCAGGCTTGCGCATTGCGCGCAATACACGCTCGGCTATGTGCTCGGGGGCGATCTTGAGTCGGCCGCCGATATGGTGCGCGATTAATTCCCGTAGCCATTGCTCGCTTTTGTCCGCCAAGGCCAGGTCGTAACGGATGCCGCTGGACACGAACACGTGTTTGACGCCAGGGACCTGCCGAGCGGCCTGAAGCAGTTTCGTAAAAGCGGCGGGGTCAGTTTGCATGTTCGGACAAAGCTCGGGATAAAGGCAACTCCGGCGGCGACAGTTGGAACGGCTGTGCCGACACCCGGTGCCGTACATATTGGCGGTCGGCCCGCCCAAATCGCTGAGGGTACCATGGAAATCCGGGGTGCGAGTCATGCGCTCGATTTCACGCAAAACATTTTTTTGACTGCGCGAACTGATGGTCATCCCCTGGTGCATGCCGATGGCGCAAAACGCACAGCCGCCGTAACAGCCGCGATGGATGGTTACAGAATCCTTGATCATGTCACAAGCCGGAATCCGGTCTTTTCCGTAACTCGGGTGCGGGCGGTGTGTAAATGGCAGGGAATAGATTAAATCCATTTCCTCGGTTGCCAGCGGCGGCGCTGGTGGATGCGCCACGAGCCAGCGATTGCCATGCCGCTGAACCAGGATGCCGCCGGATTGCGGGTCTGTTTCGGCCTCGATCAGTCGGGCCATTTCCATGAACGCGCGGCGGCCATCGGGAGTAGGGGCGGCAACGTTTTCGTAAGAAGGAAGTTCTTTCACAGCAGCAAGATCGGAAATCGTGTTCAGGTATTCCGCCGTTCCCCGGATGCCATGCCACGGTTTCCCTTCCCACGCGCGCCAAGCCAGTTCGGCCATGGCCCGCTCCGCCATGCCGTACACAATAATATCTGCCTTGGCATCGAAGAGTAAAGAGCGCCGGACCCGGTCGGTCCAATAATCATAATAGGCGAACCGGCGCAGGGACGCTTCCACACCGCCCAGCACAACGGGGACACCCTTAAAAGCGTGGCGTGCGCAAGCGGTATAGATGATCGAGGCGTTGCGGGGCCGACGCCCCGCCCGGCCGCCGGGCGAGTAGGGGTCGTCCCGGCGCAGTTTGCGCATGATGGTCAGGTTGGCCAATTCGCTGTCAAGGTTCCCGGCCGTGATGCCCCAGAACAGGCGCGGTTTACCCAGTTCACGGAAGGTTGCAATGCTTAGCGGATCCGGCTGGGCGATGATCCCGACCCGGTAACCCAGGTATTCCAGCCAGCGGCCGACGAGCGCCGCGCCGAACGACGGGTGATCCACGTAGGCGTCACCCGTGATGAGGACGATATCGCACGCGTCCCAACCGCGTTGATCCATTTCATGGCGAGTCATGGGCAAGGGCGTGGACGGGCCATGGCTTGCTGCGGACTGAATCCGCCAGCGGGGATCTGTGATGGGTATGACGTCCTGAGCCATGGCAATTGTTTCCTGGTTTTTGCCGTCATTGCGTTGGTTGTCCAGGGAAGGGCGCCACGTTTTCCGTCCCGCCCATACCGTATCGTTTGCGGAAATCGAAGGGCGTCCCCCCATAGTTGATAGGGAGCATGAACTCGGTTCATTGCGCAGACTTCAACTTTTCCGCCGCGGATTTACAACTCATCGTGCTTGCATTACCACGCTAATTTATGGAGAATTCATCGCGATTACAAGGAGAACTGCGGGAAACATTAGGAGGAAGGTTTATGCGCTGTAAATCACTGGTTCTGGGACTGTTACTGCCGCTTTGGCTGGCAAGCGCTTCGGCGGTGGAAATTGGAAACAAGGTTTTTGCTTCTGTTCCTAACTTGGATACTCCGCCCAAAATCGACGGACAGATTGAAGAAAAAGAGTGGCAAGCCGCAACCTTGTGCCAGAATTTTTTGCGCGCCGCCGATGGCCTGCCGGCCCAGGAGCCGACCAGCCTGTGGCTGGCGCACGATCAAAGTCATCTCTATATTGCCTTGCGCCTGAAAGAATTTGCCCTTGATCCGGCCAGCAATATGA
>VSJD01000109.1 GCA_008636095.1 Kiritimatiellota bacterium
GCCTGTGATCATGCACTGAACCGTGCCGCGCGTACAGCCGAAAGCCTCATGCGTCACCGATATGCACCGGCCCGCCAGCAAAAGATTGTCAACGTTTTTGGCGACCAGACTTCGATAGGGAATGGAGAACGACCAGCGCGGAGGAAGCGGGTGATTTTTTATGGACGCAGGCACCGGCGCGTCTACAGGATGAGCGCCACGTCCGATACTGTCTTCAAATTCCCGTGTATTGAATATATCCTCGATCGTCAACACATATTCGCCCTGGATAAGGCGCGTTTCCCTGACACCGATCTGCGGGCAATCCAGTAAATACATTTTATAAAACCCCGGTATTTTTCTGATTTTTTGGCACCAACGCTGGACGATGTCTCTTACGGCTATTTCCGCCCGGGTCAGATCTGCGGCCGAGGTGCCGTCACCATGATAACAGGGGCAACACAACGTAACGACGCCCTCCATGGGTAGATTGTAAACCTGAAAAAAATAAGGGCTGAAGTCGGTTTTGATATTGATCGTCATCATTTCGCCGTTTGTCAGTTTTTTAAAGGCGTCTGCCAGGCTTAGAAGCGCACATCGCTGTATTTGGAACCTGTCCGGGTTGGTTTTCAGATATTCAAAAAGCTGCAGCAGATTGACATTGCCAACTTTAAACATGACGCCCATCGCCGACAGGGAACTGGACTTACTGCTGGCCTTGGCGGAAATCTTGCATATTGTAAACGGCGCGCCGGCCCTGGCGGCAACATCCCCATCCCCGGTGGCATCAATAATGATTTTCCCCAGAAGGGCTTGTCGTCCAGACTTGTTTTCCACAATAACGCTTTTAATTGTGTTGCCTTCTTTCAAGACATCGACGATCCAGGAATGCAAAAGCAGTTTGACTCCCGCCCTTTGCAGCAGCGTTAAAAGCTGATACTTGAAATCTTCCGAACTGGTAAACACATAACTTCCGGCTGTTCGATCGGTTCCGATGCCGGCGCCGCTTTTCAGGAGTTCATTGGTAATTTCCATGGGAATCCCGCCGACAATCTGCACGTCCGAGGGGTGGTCGGCTAATCGGCCCAATACTTTGGCATAATCGGACGGGTCTGTGGAGTGGACAACATACTTTGTCAATCCCGCATTGCCCGCCGTCATCATTCCGCCAAGAAAACCGTAACGTTCGATAAGCAGTGTTTTCGCGCCGTTCCTGGCTGCCGCCAAAGCCGCCACAACCCCGGCGGTTCCACCTCCCGCGACGACCACATCCGCTTCATCAATGATTTTAGTCTTAATCTCCCGGGTAAAAGTCTCGCCGACTTTCAAGCGCCTCATCTTGCACCTCTCTCATTTTGAATGTTATGTCTGCCCTTCAATATGACTTTTATGGCTTTGATATATTTAAACTTGAAATGTCCCTGACAATCCACAAAAATAACTACCATGAACAGGACATTTGTATCAAAAAAAGGACAATTGCTGAAGGAACACAGGGTCAACTGGAGAGTTGTTGACGAGTTTCTGCTTGAATCGCTTGAACATGTTCCGGCGTTGCCTTTAGACGGAATGGAAATCAACCTCGAAATGGCCCACTTTCAGCCCGGTATTGTGCCGCAAGGACACAAAGCCGGCGATCATATCCACAGCACTGTCCATTTTCAATTTGTCATGGAAGGTCTGTTCCGTTTTGAGACCCAAAGGAAATCTTTTTTACTGAAAACCGGCGGTGGAATCGTCATTCCTGCGAAACAAATCCATTGCTGGACATGCGAACGCGCCGGGGTTCTATTCGGCGCAAGTATTGGCATTACCGGCCAGTCCGCGACCATTTTCACCGACCATGTGAAGCGCCAAGGCGCCGATTCATTTTTGTTTTGTTCCAATCCGGAACTTTTCAACCGGCTTTTACGGATTATTGAAATCACGTTGAAGCCCGTGCCTTTTCACTGGCGTCGCGAGATGATCGGCTGTGAACTTATGCTCTGGGTGGCGCAGGCACTGCATACGGCCCTTGATCTGCGCCTTATGAAAACACCCACCCCCTGCACCAAGCAAGCCCAATCGGATCCATCCCGACGCTTGTGTGAAGAAGCAGTCAATTTCGTTATGTCGAATTTCAACCGGCCAATAAACATCCACGCGACGGCCGGGCACGTGGGTGTAACGCCACGCCATTTAAATCGTCTCTTCCTGCGTTATTTGCATAAAACGGCACACGGATTTCTTTTGCGAACAAGACTTGAATACGCGGATAAGATGCTGAAATCATCGCCTGCTTTAAAAATTAAAGCGCTAACCTTCGCTTCAGGCTTTCAAAGCCCAAGCCACTTCACCCAATGTTTTAAGCGGTATTTCGGCCGGTTGCCGACTGGAAAAACCTGATTTTCGGTCAATGGGATCATCTGGTCCCGCGGTTATAGTTTGAACACGCATTTTGATTGACCTGCCGCCGGATTAAAATAGAATAGGCGCCTTATATCACAGTGAACAGCGTAACAAACCAAGGAGGAGAATTGTGAATCAAGCAGACATCGGATTGATTGGGCTGGCGGTCATGGGCGAGAACCTGGTGCTTAACATGGAACGCAACGGGTTTACCGTGGCCGTGTTCAACCGGACCGTATCGAAAGTGGATGATTTTATCAAAGGGCGGGGGCAAGGTAAAAAGTTTATCGGCGCCCATTCGCTCCCGGAACTGGTCAACGCCCTGCAAAAACCGCGCCGGATCATGCTGATGGTTAAGGCCGGCAAGCCGGTGGACGAATTCATTGAATCGCTGATTCCACTCTTGGAAAAGGGCGACATTATTATTGACGGCGGCAACTCCCATTTCCCCGACACCACCCGCCGCACCAAATACCTGGAGAGCAAAGGCTTGCGGTATATCGGTACCGGCGTCTCAGGCGGCGAGGATGGCGCGCTGCGCGGACCCTCGATCATGCCGGGCGGTTCCCCCTCCGCCTGGGAGTTCGTAAAGCCAATCTTTCAGAAAATCTCGGCCAAAACCGACCAGGGCGAGCCGTGCTGCGAATGGGTCGGCGAAAACGGCGCCGGCCACTTCGTCAAAATGGTCCACAACGGCATTGAGTACGGCGACATGCAGATGATCTGCGAAACCTACCAACTCATGCGGCAAGGTCTGGGCATGACCAACAAACAGATGCACGAAGTCTTCAGCGCGTGGAACAAGGGCGAACTGGATTCGTACTTGATCGAAATCACCCGCGACATTCTGGGTTATAAGAATGAAGAAGGCGAAGAGGTGGTGGACAAAATCCTGGACACCGCCGGCCAAAAAGGTACAGGCAAATGGACGGTTATGGCCGCGCTCGACGCCGGCCAGCCGTTGACGCTGATCGGCGAGGCCGTGTTCGCCCGCTGTCTTTCAGCCCTCAAGGAGGAACGTGTGGCCGCCGCCAAGGTTCTTCCCGGCCCCAAGACTGCCAAGTTCTCCGGCAACAAAGCAAAATTCATCGATGACCTCCGGCAGGCGCTCTATGCCTCCAAGATCGTGTCCTACGCGCAAGGGTACCAACTGATGCGGTCCGTGGCCAAGGAATCCGGTTGGAACCTGAACTATGGCGGCATTGCGCTCATGTGGCGCGGCGGCTGCATCATTCGTTCCGCGTTCCTGGGCAAGATCAAGGAGGCGTTTGTCAACAACCCGAACCTGGTCAACCTGTTGCTCGATCCGTTTTTCGCGGACGCGGTCAAGAAGGCGCAGGATTCCTGGCGGTGCGTCATCCAGACGGCCGTGAAACTCGGCATTCCGGCGCCCGCACTCAGCAGCGCATTGAATTATTACGACGGTTACCGCTCTGAGCGTCTGCCTGCCAACCTGTTGCAGGCGCAACGCGATTACTTTGGCGCGCATACCTATGAGCGCGTGGACAAGCCGCGCGGCCAGGTCTTCCATACCAACTGGACCGGACGTGGCGGATCCACCGCGGCATCCACCTACATCGCCTAAGCCTTCCGACCGGGCGGCGCCGGCCCACCGCGGACGGTACCGCCCGGTTATTCGATACGCAGACGTTGTTATGAACCAACATCGCGGACAAACCAAGGAAGATCTGATCCATTTTAAGCCGCAGCATGACGCGTTTGTTGGCATCGATTCTGACGGTTGTGTCTTCCCCACCATGGAGATTAAGCAGAAACAGTGTTTTCACAAGCTGATTGTGTCACATTGGCGCCTGGAGAAAATAGAGAAATACGTGCGTGAATCGGCTGAGTTCGCGAACCTGTATTCCAAGTACCGGGGACGGAACCGGTTTCCCTGCCTGCTCCTGAGCATTGACCTGATTCGTAACCGCCCCGAGGTGCTGGCCTCCGGGGTCAAGCTGCCGGCCTTTACGTCGCTGAAAAAGTTCATTGAGTCCGGCGTGCCATTGGGCAACCCCGCACTGGAAAAATTGGTCAGGGAAACCGGCGACGAGGAACTGGCCACCATTTTAAAATGGAGCAAGGACGTAAACGCCGCAATTTTCCGGACGGTGAAAAACGTGCCGCCCTTCAAGTGGGTGCGGGAAAGTCTGGACCAGATTTGCGCTCAGGCCGACGCTATCTGCGTTTCGCAGACGCCTACGGAGGCCCTGGTGCGGGAATGGCAGGAGCATGACCTTATGGATTATGTAAAGGTTATCGCCGGCCAGGAACTTGGCACCAAGCAGGAACACCTGCAGATGGCAGCGCAGGGACACTATCCGGCCGACCGTATCCTGATGATCGGCGACGCGCCCAGTGACTTCAGCGCAGTGCAAGGCGTTAATGGTCATTTTTTCCCGATCAATCCGGGCCATGAGGAAGCTTCCTGGGAACGCTTTCAAAAGGAGGCTTTTAAAAAATTTCTGGATGGAACCTATGGCGGCGCCTACGAAGAAGCACTGATTACGGAATTCAACCAATTATTGCCCGAGACACCGCCGTGGAGCACGTGAGAAAAGACGGACGCCGGACGACAGACGCCAGACACCGGACCGGAAAAGAAGTAGCGTCTACATCCATAACATGTATGCTTCTTGCGGAGAAGATACGCGAGTCAAACGTTGCCTTGGCCTTCCCCTTCTAACGGAGGAGATTGGGTGGCATGTAAACGCACTGCTATTCACGGTGACAGGCAACGATAGAGAATTGGTTGCGGCACAAGCCGCGTTAGGAGTGCCATGACAAGACACGGTTTTATTGACATTCAGCTTAACGGTTTTAAAGGCATTAATTTTTCTTCGCCGGATTTGACCCTCGACCAGGTCCGGATGGCCACGCGCGAACTGGTTAAGGCCGGCACAGTGGCATATTGCCCCACCGTAATCACAAGTTCCCTGGACAATTTCAAACACAGCTTGCCGATCCTGGCGGCTGCCATGCGCGACAAGGAACTGAAGCCCCATCTTCTGGGCATCCATATGGAAGGTCCGTTCATTTCGCCGATCGAGGGCGCGCGCGGCGCGCACCCGCCGGAACACATCATCAAGCCGGATGTGGATACATTCAAACACTTCCAGGAATGGGCGGAGGGCAACGTCGTGTTGTTGACACTGGCCCCCGAAGTGGAAGGCGCCCTGGCGCTCATTCGATACGCGTCTGAAAACGGCACGGTAGTTTCAATGGGCCATCACTTGGCCGAGGATGCCGCCATGGAAGCAGCGGTCCATGCCGGCGCCCGCGTATGCACCCACCTGGGGAATGGCATGCCCAACATGATCAACCGTCACCAGAACCCGCTCTGGTGGCAATTGGCCTGTGACGACCTGACCGGTATTTTCATCACCGATGGGCATCATTTACCGGCCGATTATATCAAGGTGGCTTTGCGGGCCAAGACCGTGAAGCGCTTTGTCGTGGTCAGCGACGCGGCGCATCTGGCAGGGTTGCCGCCCGGGGTCTATGATTTTAACGGCAATGCAGCCGTATTGGCGCCCAACGGCCGTATCGGGTTCAAGGACACGCCCTACCTGGCCGGGTCTTCGGCCACCATGCTGCAATGCATGAACTATCTGGCTTCGCTGAACCTGTTGTCGGAAGCCGACTTGTGGAAAGTAGGCTACGACAATCCCCTGCGCCTTTTAGGCCGTCGCCTGGGCCGACAGCCCTCCGACACCCCTGCTGTTGTTTTTAAGAACAACCAGTTCGCGCTGGCGTAGCCAATTGAGATCATAACAAAACCAATTGATCATTTGCCTTTGGCGGGCGCGGGCGGCGGGGTGCGGCCAAGGCGGGTCAATACCAGCTGCATATCGTTCCAGACATCCCACATGGCGGACTGATTACGCAACAGGTAGGAAGGATGAAAAGTAGGCATTGTTGGAATGCCTTGATATTCAAGCCATTTGCCGCGCACCTTTGATATTGTTATTCCCGGAGCTTTGGGCGGAATGAGCCCTTCAAATGCGCTGGCACCCAAGAGAACGATCACTTTCGGCTTCAAAACGGCAATTTGCTGTTCAAGATAAGGCCGGCACATGTTCATCTCTGCGGGCAACGGTTTCCGGTTATTCGGCGGACGGCACTTGACGATATTGGCGATAAAAACCTCGTCGCGCGTATACCCCATGCGGGTGATCAGGCGCGTCAACATCTGGCCTGCCCGGCCTACGAAGGCCAGGCCCTGCTTGTCTTCATCCTCGCCGGGCCCCTCGCCGATGAAAAGAATATCAGGGTGCATGTTCCCCTGCCCCGGCACCGCCTGGCGGCGTTTTGCATGCAGCCCGCACTTTTTGCAGGCGGCCACCGTCTGGGCAATGGCCTTCAGCTTCGCACCGGCATCGATTTCTTCCATTCGATGTTCGGTGTTCGATGTTGGATGTTCGATGTTTTGTTTTGGTTGAGGCTGGACCACTTTCACGGACGTAATCGACTTTGGCTGACTTGCGGATGAGAATTCGGATGCACAAGCAACCTCCGTAACACCTTCCTCGTGGAGATTGTCAACGTGCCGGGCAAGATCGTCAACCAGACAGGATAGAAGTCGTTTCGCTTCCGGTCGGGTGATGGCGCGCTGTCCCGCGTCACGCGGGACAAACGCGCTTGCCACGCTTTTAGCGTGGCTACGAGTTGGCTCGCTTGTCATAATTGGGCCTTGCAGAAAAGCATCAATAAAAATCAGTTGGCATCATCATCCGTCTTCGCCAAGGCTACGCCGGACAAGAGCGGGGCTTGGCCGTCGACACAGGGCTTGGCCGCCCGCGACTTGATCATTTGCATGTAAAGCGGCCCCAACACGAGGTAAATCAGCCCGGCCACCATGATCACGAGCGCCGCCTTGGGGGCAATATTCATATTGCGCACAAACAGCAAGGCCACCAGGACGATGCTGGGTATGAACACCGCGGTCAGTTTGGTCGGCTTGGGATAAGGCACGTTGGACACTTGCAGGACAATCATAACCAGGACACCCAGCAAAAAAATCACGCCCACCGGTCCCTGTCCCAGGCGGAAATAATCGCCGAAGGTGCGCGTTTCACTGAGTAAAACAAAGATTGCCACCCAGCCGGCGCTCACGGTAATCGGCAGTCCGCAATAGCCCCCCTGCCCTCGCAACGGATCCTTAACTTTGAAGCGCGCCAGCCGGATCATGCCGGAGAGCACCACCATGGCGGTCATGGCAATCCGCCAGTCATCATGACGCTGAAGGGCCACTTGGTAGATGAGAATGGCCGGCGCCAGGCCGAATGCCGTCATGTCCACGTAGGTATCCAGCTCCGCACCGAAGGCGGTCGTTCCCTTGAGCATACGGGCCACCTTGCCGTCAATCCCGTCCAAAATCATGGCCAGCATGATAAACTGGGCCGAGAGCAGATAGGAGGCATTACCTTCAAAGGAGGTCTTTCCTTCCAGCGCCAATAGAATACTGAAAAACCCGCACAGCATGGCGGCCAAAGTAAACAACGTTGGAATAATTTGTCGCCAGTTAATCGGCATGTGTATAATCCTGTGTTATTGTGTCACGGCTCAGCACGGACATATCTTACTGACTTCTGACTTCTGATCTCTGTATTCTGGCCACCACGGTCAACCCGGCTTGAACTCGGTCGCCCGGTTTGACCACCACATTCACGTCGGCTTTCGGAAAGACCATATCGAGCCGCGATCCGAACTTCATCATACCGATACGATCCCCCTTCTGGACCATCTGGTTCAGCTTCAGCCAGTAAACCACGCGCCGGGCCACCGGCCCGACAATCTGGTTGACCAGGCAACGGGTCTGCGGCCCCTCAATCAAAATCGAATTATGTTGGTTGAATTCCGACGACTTTTCATCGAAGGTGAAAAAGCGGGCCCCGGGAAAATACCCCAGGAACGCGATCTTGCCTGCGATGGGCGCGCGGTTGACATGCACATCGAACAAGCTCAGGAAAATGCTGACCCGCACCGCATCCGTTTTGAGATACTCATTTTCCTGAATCTCCTTGATGCTCATTACCACCCCATCGGCGCCAGCCACGATAACGTTCGGATCCGAGGGTGAGATCCGCTGAGGATCACGAAAGAAGTAGAGCATATAACATGCCGCGATCACGCCCAGTATAAAACAGGCCAAGGCCGTCCGCTTCCACTGAAACCGCCTGAAGATCAATCCCAGCAAACCAAACACGGCCAGGGACCCAAAGAAAAACGGCAGGACTTCTTTGACAACCGGAATATACATGCATCTCTCCCATTAATTGCTATGAAACATCCATTGCGGCAAGCACTATACAGGAAGGTCGGACGCCTGACAACCCCCCCTAAATCCGTGCGGACGATGGTAGATGTTTAATGGATAATGGTTAATGAACTCGATCCCGACGGGGCAAAGCGGTACGTTCTGTCATCGTGACAGTCATCCATAACACCATTTCCCATCAACCATTCCCCATTAACCATTCACGATCTGCGCGCTTACGCGCGGATCGGGTTTGGCCTGCACGGCGGGATGCAGATAGATGGGCATCAGCGGTTCGGAGGCGACGCCCTGCGCCATGCGTGCCATCGCCAATCGTCCAAGTGTTGCCGCGTCAGGTAAAAATGCGCGCGCGATCAGCGTAACGACGGGCGGAACGGCCGCCTGTAAGAGCGCGCCAATCCGCGCCCAATCTGGTGTGGCCACCGCTTCGGCCTCACCTACTTGGAACGCGCGGGGATGCACCAACGCCCAATCACCAACCGAGCTCATGTAGGCATCGCGGCGCCGAAAACAGCGAGTCCACCATTGATCGCGGCGAGCATCACCAACAATCCGCACCCGCGCCACATGCGCGGCTTCTGCCGTTTGCCAGGCCAGCACTTCTGCGCTGGTAATCCCATAAACGGGCGTCTTGCCTGGAAGGGCCATGGCTCTGGCCGCCGTCAAGGCCACCCTTAAACCGCTATAGGACCCCGGTCCCACCCCAACCACATAGAGTTGAATGGCGCCGGGCTCAAGTCCTGTTTCCATCAGCATGGCCTTCAGACTGGGCAACAGCTGTTGCCGAAGGACGTGCGTCTCGGCCCAGTGCCGCGCGGCCACCAGCCGCTGGTCATCCAGAATGGCGGCACTGCCGGTCTCGGTGGATTGATCTATGGATAAGATAAGCATATTTTTATTGGCATGGTTCACGGTTCAACGGTTCAAAATTCAGAGGTTCATGGTTCATGCAGTAAATCAGATAAGGAACAAGTTGTCACAATTGCCTGCGCATTCATAACCGTAAACCACTGAACCGTTGAACCTCTGAACCTCCTGAATAGTTACTTCTTTTCATTCATTCGGCAAGCCTGTAAGTTTACCCCGATCTGCGCGTACGCACAGATCGGGAATGGGCAATGGCATATGGTTAATGGTTGATGCGTCCCAGACCAAGAATTTTGGCTTAATACGACATGCAAACGAAGCACGCGCCGATATCATTTCCACGCAAAGCCGTCATCCTGGCGGCCGGGTTCGGAACACGCATGCTCCCCCTGAGCTTAGACACCCCAAAGCCCATGATGCCGCTATGGGGTAAGCCGGTGCTTGGGCATATCCTGGATATGCTCTCCCGCTGGGGTGTCGCGGACGTGTTGATCAACCTGCACCATCAACCCGAACCAATCTGTGACTATGTCCGCCGGCGGACCTCGTTTATCCCCCGAGTCACCCTGTCGTTTGAGCCGGACATCCTGGGCACAGGCGGCGCTTTGCAACGGGCATCCTGGTTCTTGGATACGCATTCCTTCTGGATGATCAACTCCGATATTGCCGCGGATGTGGATCCCCGTCCATTGATCGCGGCCTTCCACAAACCCCATGTGCTGGCCGCGCTTTGGCTAAACGCCGAGCGCGGCCCACGCACGGTGGAGATGACCAACGGCCGGATCACCCATTTTTCGAGCAGTCGGCCGGGAACCGAAGGTACATATACATTCTGCGGCTTGCAATTATTGTCGCCGCGCATCCTGCGGTTCATTCCACCTCAAGGTTTTGCAACCATCGTTCAGGCGTATCAGCAGGCTATTGCTCATACCGGTAAAATTGCCGGAGTCTGCGTGGCGCATTCGTATTGGGCTGATATCGGTACACCGGATGACTATCTCAAGGCCCATCGCGAAATTCTGGAACGACATGTCGCCGGAAAGCCGGGCGCGGGTCTGTTGGCTCCGGATCGTCTGCGGTCCATGCAATCCTGGCGGCGTCGGATTCGATTCAAAGGATTTCTCGCCGCCGGAGACAACGTCGTGATCCGCAAGGGCGCGCGGATTGCGAATGCCGTCATCTGGGACGATGCACGGATCGCTTCGGACGCAATCGTGGAGCAGGCCATTATCGGAAAGGGCTGTGGAGTTCATGGCCGCGTGCCGCGCGTGGCGGTGCGTTCCGCGTTTTCGATATCCACGCCCGGTAACACGGCCGATATTCCGCTGGCCATGGCCCTGCAGAGCCTGCGCTGGCTCCCGGCTGAAACCACGATTATTCCTTTTGAGCCACGCGGATCGGCACGATATTTTACGCGCCTGGAAAGCCAAGGCCAGCGGGTCATCCTGGTGCGCTACAGCCGGGAACGCGAGGAAAACGCGCTCTATACGCGCCACGCCCGGTTCCTGAAATCAATCGGCCTGCCGGTGCCTGCTATTCTGCTCGACGCGCCTGAAAAGAATTTTTTTGTCATGCAAGACCTGGGCGACCAGTCCTTGCAGAGCATGGGCAAGACCTGGCCGCTAACGCGTCTGACGGCCTTTTATCATGTCATACTGGCGTCCATTGCGCGCTGGCATATTAAGGGAGCTCGCGCGGCCCGGCAGCGACGTCTGGCTTTGGTGGCGCCGTTTTCAGATGATTTATACCGCTGGGAGCGCGAATTTTTCTGCCGTCATTTTATGTATCCCAAACTGCAGCCGTCACCCGAGACGGCGCGCAAGATATTGAATGAATTGACCGCCGTGGCCGGCGATTTGCTAAAGGCGCCCGCCGTATTGGTTCATCGCGATTTGCAGTCGAGCAACATTCTCCTGGTGGGGCGGCGCCCGTTTTTCATCGATTTCCAGGGTATGCGCTTCGGCGCCGCGGCCTATGACTTGGCATCGCTGCTGTGCGATCCTTATGTTGAACTGCCGTTAGAGACAACAATGAAATTGCTGGACGCTTATAACCGGCTGGTCAGTCGCAGGCAGAGGGTATCCGAGAACCTGTTCTGGCGGGCGGCCATTGAACGCCTAGCGCAGGCCCTGGGCGCATATGGGCGCCTGAGCGCGAATCCTGAGACCGCCTGGTTCGGGAACTACATGGCGCCGGGCTTGCGGATGATGCAACGGGCACTGGAGCACGCCGGCACCTGTCCGCGCTTACTGGAGCTTATGCTGGAAGCACGGAAGATAGACGACAGAGGACGTGATAATCCAGCAGTGCGAATTTCGTTTGAAAAAGGCCGCAGCGATTTTGGCTCATCTACTCCGTTGCCGCGCTCGCGCATACATGAGTATAGCGCTTCGCGCGCCGCCGGCGTATCTGATCCAAACTTACCTTGCCTTTTCAAATCCCGCTTGCGCGGGAAGCGAAATTCGCACTGCGCCATCATGCCGCCCATTCCCAATTTCATGTCTGGATTGCCCGGGTTGAAAATCCCATCATAATCAAAACACGTTAATGCCCGTCTATCATTGGATAGCAGTTCCACGAACATGTTTTATGGCCCACCTTACAAACGGGGCGACCTGCTTGACAAACACATGCGGCAGAATATTAGCCTTAATTGGATTTTTAAGGATTTTTTCGCTCTGGGCGAGAAGTTCCCGCCATTGCGGACAGGTTTGCTTGAGCTTGCTCAGCACGTCTTGCTGATGAAAAGTGCCGAATGTCCCGTCAGCCATTAACACGTAAGCACCCTCTATTATGACGAAGTAGCGAACGAGCTTACGGGTGGCCCAGAAGGGATTTATGGGCAGCACCATCAGCTTTGGCGTTAGCCTTCCATGCACTGCCGACTCGAGGCACTCCTCCACAAATTCCAGTCTACTCCGTGCAAGTTCCCGCGTCGGCTGTGGTGTTTCCAGCCCCTCTTTCTCCAGCGCCGCAAGGATATTCTCGCCGTAAAGACGCACGGAGTTATATTTTAAAATGAATCGCCAGAAAGCCTCCTTTTGAAGGCGATCAACCGAGAACAAAAAAAAGACATAACTTTGGATACCTGGGAACTGTTTTTTGAGCGACCTTTCCTGCTCCCTGCACCAGGAGATATCGCTCGCATCCGGGTCGCGATCAAGGAACATGAACCAGTTCAGATCGGATGCGTCCATCAGCGCTTCGCCGCTGGCAACGCTTCCCGTAAGATACACGGCCTTAAGGTCTTTGCCGAACCTGTTTCGGCACAACGCCAACGCCTTTGCAAGCGCCGGATTGAATTCCTTGCCGAAATCCGACGGTAACGCATGTTCTTTTAATTTCTTGTCTATCATTTTACTCATCCTTTCCGTTAGCCGTTTCCGTGCCGAATGCAGTCTGTTATTCACGGTTGTTTCCGGCACACCGAGAAACTCCGCGACCTCGTTTTGGGATAATCCGCTGATATAGTAGAGACTTACGACCTTTCGTTCCCCTTCGGGCAGACAATACAGCGCCTGCTGTATATTCTCTGCATCGTCCTGTTTTTCTGCGGCCTCGGCCGGCGTAAGGCCCGGCGCAGAAATCTCCGCGGCTGTTTCAAGGCTGACCATCGAAACACGTCTGCCCCGAGTCAATCGGTCACAGTTCTTGAGAAGGATCCTGCGGAACCAGCCGGGAAATGCCGCCGAATTGCGCAGTTTATGCAACTCCCGATAGGCTTCAATAAAGGCGTTCTGGACAATATCTTCGGCCATGTGGAAGTCATCGCAGAACCAGTATGCATAACCAAATGCCATGTTCTTAAAACGCTCTATCAGCGCATCGAAGGATTTCAGGTCGCCGTTCTTGGCCTTATTGACCAGTTCCTCTTCCATAGCATATCCCTTCGCCTAATAAGTCCCAATTTGTCGGGTGGAGCTTTGGATAAAAAGCGGATTATTATTGAACCCCGCAAAACACGCATTGGCCGAAGGACAAAACTAAAGAAGCCGTTGAAAAACTCGTCCGCAGACGGCGACAGGGACTGCTGCCCTCCATATCCATGCCCTGGTTTGCTATTGCTCTTGCCGCATTAGTGTCACCATTCGTAACACATGCATGCTTTTTGCATAGAAGATAAGCGAGAGAACCGTTGTCTTGGGCTCCCTCCTCTAACGAAGGCAATTGGGCGGCATGCAACCGTATGGCGAATTTGGGTTCCCGCGCAAGCGGGATTCGCAAAAACAAGGCAAGCTTGGGCCGATTGTGGACGCGCCGCGTGTAGCGCAATACTTGTGTATGCGCAAACGCGGCAAGCCCGCAGGTGGCCCAAGATCGCCGACGCTTTTTGTGAACCAAATGTGTGCCACGAAGATCAAGA
>VSJD01000091.1 GCA_008636095.1 Kiritimatiellota bacterium
CCCCTTCCATGAGACGCGACCCCTACCTTCCCCATCCGGGCTATTCTGCAATTCATCGCCACTCTCCCGCAACAACAAACTCTCCTGTTTCCGACCAAGTACTCGCGGCGCCGCTGATTACATCCACCGCCCGCACTCTCCAGTAATACTTGACATTTTGCTCCAACGGACCTTCAATCAGAGCAAAGTTCACAGGGATTCGCGCCAGTTTTACCGTTTTCAATATCGGAAATCCTGCGTCGCGGCTGTATTCGGCAATATAATAATTCCTTGCTCCTGATGAATCGCTCCACCGGAGCAGGGGCTTCGGCCAGCCGCCGGCGCTGGCAACCTCCGGCGCCTCCGGCGGCACGGCCCGGCAAAATATATTACGCAATCTTTGCGCCCATTTTTGGATGGCGCCGGCAACCTCCGGCGCTTTCGGCGTTTTCCGGGGCATGGCAACATAAACCACTTCCACTTTTTTCGGCTCAACTTCTATTTCCAATTCCGGCCGAACTTTTACCTTTTTCTTGGTCCAGTATGTAATTCCGGTCGCACCGCCGGCAATGTCCTTTAGCCCGATCCTGAACCTGCATGTTTTATCGCCGGCGTTAAAGAGAAAGACGAGTCGTTCCACCCCGTTCTTAAGCACGGTGACGTTGCCCGCATCACCTTCATGGATAATTGCGGCATTTTCGTCCGGTTCAAATCTGGTAAAAAATGCCTGGAAATCCGCCGCCACCGAGGAAACCCTTGAAATGGCCTTTAAAAAGCGGTTGTCCACCATGATGCTCGCGTCGTGAAATACCAGCACGCCGCCGCCGCAGTCGGTCAGCCGGCGGAACAAATTGATTTCGGCCATGGAAAAATCATAACCCGCGTTCCAAATTAATTCGCCGCCGATAAGCGGTTTATTGCCTATTACCTTGAGGGTATCCTTGATCGCCTGCAAAGAGCGGCCATACCCGCAATCCACAAAATCGACATAAGGACTGACATATTTCCAGTTTATCCCGTAATGTTCCCTGGTGTAATCCGACTCATATCCACTGTAGCCCGCAACCGCACAGGCGGGGTTGGCTTCCTTTGCGGCCTCATAAATCAATCGGAATTTTTCGGCCACCTGATAGTTCCGGAAGTCAGTCCATTTCGCTTTATAATCCCGCCCGATCACGGCGGGAGTTAATTTTACGCCTTTATCAATATGGGCATATGCACGGAACGCCTCAAGATTCAACGAATCAAACCCTATGGCATTCGCGCTTATCGTCCCCGCCTCGTAATCCAATTCGATAGACGGATACTTGCCGGCAACCTGTTTCACGTATTTCTTCAGCATCCCGGCAACGGGGGAGTCTTTCTCCAGCAAATGCGCCGGCGAAGGAACATTTGTCCTGGTTTCCCCCTTGAAGGTGACCGTGCGGTAGCGCGGATTCTTTTGCAGATATTCCACCAGTCCAAGGCTCTTCAGATGGGATGCAATAAATGGCTCATCCAGTATGCAGGCAACATCTGCCCTGACATTCAGATTATGTTCTTTCATGAGCTGATCAAAACCGCCGCCCTGGTTAAAAAACCGATTGAAACCGGACATCCTCAAGGAATTGATCCGCTCGCTTGCCTCTTCCTTGCCCATCTGGCTGTAATTAAACCAGCTCCAGATATGAAAAATTAGCTGGTCGTTTTTTTTGCCGGTAAACGGTTCCAGCAGGTTGAGTCCGACCTGGCCGGCCAGATTGGTTATTCCGTTAACTTCCAGCTGATAGAATATGGCGTAGGGTTTATTCGCGTTCGATTTTGTCCCGGGCGTGCCGATTTTAAAAAGCAGTTGGATGGTCTTGAACCGTTTTGATTCCGCCTCGGCCGGCGGCGCAAAATTCTTTTCATCCAGGCTGAGACAATAGCGCCGGTACAATTCGTTCTCCCGCCTGATTATCTTTTCGCTTACCGCCTGCGGCGACACGTATGATCCAGAACGTCGGTTCCCAACATCAGGGATCAATTTCAGAAATGCCGGAACTTCGATCAATAATTCGGCGTTAATTATCTTCCCATCGGCCAGGCCGCGCAATGCCACGGGAACATAGAGCACATCGTCCTGGACGGCATAAAATTCCTTTATCGGCATTGCCCAATATTGGCCGCTGGAACCGTAGGCCATAATAAAAGGGGTTTTTACGACTACCGGATATCCGGGTGAAGAATATAACAGCCGGTTGTTGCTGCATAAGCGGTAACCCGCGCTTTTGGCGTTTCTTGGCATCATAAAAGGAATTTTTCCGGTTGCCGCCGATTTTGAATCTACCCGCCAGGAATCGTTTGCCCGCATTGACTGCGGCGCACCCTCAGAAGTTTCGTATTGTATTTCGAGTTCGGCTTCGATAATCTCGAAATTGTCGGCGCTGTTTGTTATCCGAAATGCAAATTCATTATCGCTCTCGGCGAGCAAACCAATGGACATTTCGTTGACGGCCGGAACGGGGGCTTTGCCTCCGAAGATAATCTCGCCGAAATGTTCAGGATCGTGAAAACCTTTACTGGTGCTGGTCGGCGCCCAGTGTGAATTTTCTCCGCTTGGTTTCTCTTCGCGGCAGATATTCAGCCGCCAGCAATCCCCGTTTGCGGGTGGTTTGGCTGAAACATCTCTAAAGGGAATAGCTATTTCCGCCGTCCAGGCATAGGCGTTTTCGTCCACGCGCGCGCTCGTTTTTGCGGACGAATTCCAGGCCGCATCCATGGTGGCTTCCCCGTCCGGATTCTTTTTGCACCTGGCATCGTACAGGGCGCCGCGGCTATTCACGACGAAATGATAATAACTGTTCGTATTACCGCCTGGCGCCAAAAATATTTCCACGCAGTCATCCGCCCAGAGATTGCTGTCGCGGTTTATTTCGTTGGCCATGAATTTATACCGCTGCTGCATCGCGGGATTCAGAGCGTCTTCGTTCAACGAAGCATAAATATATAAGTTTTCGTCGTCGTAAGTCACATATGCCCGGCTCTGCTGGATGGCAGGTTCGGCTCCTCCCAGGAGATAAAACGGAGCGATTTCCACCCCGCTTTGTGAATAAACATCATCTTTGTTCGCATCTATAACCGGTGATTTTCCAGTGCGGCCGACAAGCAGGCAGGGCGTGGCGGGCTGCGCTCTCTTCAGTGAAAGCCGGGGTTCGTCGAAATAAACCGTGCCGATGAATCCTTGATCGCCGTCCTTGCCTGTCAGCAGCCAGTAGGTAATTTTTTTAATGCGCTTATCCGGTTTGGTCTTAAAATTAAAATCATATTTTTTCCACACCCCAAGATTCGCCTTTATTTGCCCGGGATTAAGCCGGCCTTGATTGTAATCCATCGCGCCATCGGTATATTCCACCGTTACGTAATAATTATTAATTATGCCCTGAACATAATCGTTAACATACAGGTTGAGCGAGCCTTCAAATTCACCCTGTTCCGGCAGATTATCCATAATTGTCGCCAGGGCGCCGCCGAAACCTTTCGCGCCATCAGAGCTATTTATCTTGCAACTGCATTTGCCGAAGACATCAGGTTTGAAGCTCTTCGCGTTGCTTCTATTATACCCGCAATAATAATCATCCCATCCTTTGGCCTTGGCTGCGCTGTTGCCGGCCTGCTCAAACGACGCATTGGGAACCAGGTTTGCGCCGGGCAACGGCCGCTCCCCATCCGCATGCATCAAGGCCGGCACGCCAAGCAGGCCGCAAATTATCGCCGCAATTGTCATATGACATTTTTTCATATTAATTGTCCTCCGGTTTAAGCAGTACTATTTATCAGCATGGGGCTGGAACGAATAAGCGACATCTTCAATCATTAAAATTTTCATTGACTTGGCCGGCAGATCCAGCGCCACCTTGACCGGATCCGCGAGAGGTTTGTCTTCATGCAAAAAACAGGCTTTTTGCCGGTATTCCGGACTTGGCCCGAGCGCCCGGTTATGCAGGACAACCGCCGCCGGTTCTTTGCCCTCGTTCAGAACAAAGACGGCCCTTTTATTCCCCAAGAGCCATGTGGTCGCTTTCACCGTTTTGCTTTTGCTTTCCAGATCCACAAGTTTTTCGATTTGTTTGCCTTCCTGGAAAAACCTTTCCAGAATAGACAGGTCGGCAAAAGCCCGGCGCACTTCGGAGTAATCTGAACTATCAAGAACGTGCACGCAGCATAAAGCTGTACCGTCACCGCCGCTAAAGGCAATTGTTTTGATTATACGGGGATAAAGATCCAGTATCGTTATCCCCTGGCTTGAGCAGGCGACATCCAGTACCATCGGGATTTTTCTGCCCGCCGCATAGCGGGAAAGTTCTTTTACGACATGGGCTTCATAGTCATCATAAAACCCGGCGCTATGACATCCCAGCATGGTATCAACAAACGGGGCGGTCTGCTCACGGCTGGTGCCGCATATCTCGGACCATCTTAACAATCCGCCCTCTTTAAAGCGGAAATAACCTTCAACGTAAAGCCCCGTGTATATGCGGAATTCAGCCGACGCACGCGCCCGTTTTACGGCACCGTGAAGCTCCCGGGCAAGCGCGGCCAACTGTGAGTTTACAAAATGCGTCCATTGCAGCGGATAGTTTTTAATGATACTGCGTGCCGGTTCAGGCAGCAGGTCATAATCGTAATGCTTGATCACAACAGGATTTTCAGGTTTCCTGGTTATATCTTCGATACCATAGGTCTTGCGAAAAGCATCCAGGCAACGGGGACAAAAACAGGCGATTCCGGGGGAAGTTGCGGAGGGCGCTTTCGGATCTTTTATCCAGTCCGGCGCCGGTATAGGTACGTTTGATTCCAGGTCCCAGTAAATGCCGGCGAGTTTTGTTTCCCTGATAAGCCGCTCGGTAACTTCAACGAGCAGTTTGCGGTAATCATTCTCACCTTCGAGAAACAGATAGGTAGGACAAACCCGTTCCTCGCGCCGGCGGCCGGTCCAGTCCACCATTGCGGCTTCAGGATGAACCTTCAGGTAACCTGGAGCCAAAGGTCCAAAAAAATGATTCTCGTAAACTACGTAAGCTATGACTTTAAATCCGTCGCCCGCCAGCCGGTCAATAAAGTCTCCGCCCAGCCCCACGTCTTCCGCCTTCGTGCCATAAGGTAATTGATTCAGGCTTGGGCCTTCCACGTAGATTGTATTTATGAAAGAATCCTTAAGCAGGTTAATGACGGCATCCCGCACCAGTGGGGGATAACCGGGAATGGGGCTCTCGGCGAACCAGACCGCCGTCTCTAAATATTTCGGGGTGGTTAAATCATCTTTTTTTCTTATAGTTATCTTTATTTTCTCTTCCGTGGCATCTATTTTCCCTTGCGGTGTTTCCCAACGATAGTAAATATAATAATCACCAGCGGCGACATCTCCCACGTCAAAAAACGGCGCAGTGGCAAACTCGGCGCCTTCAGGAAGCGGGAGCGGCTCAGTATAGTAAACTGCCTGCTGGTGATGTCCGCTGAATGATAAATGCAGCCCTTTCCCCGTCGACGTATCGGCAATCTTACCGATGCCTTGCCAGCCTGATAATCCTTCTTTAAAATTTCCGTTGATCAGTTTTAGCGGCGTTCCATTTTCATACAACTCCACATATTCAATAAACAGGTCACCTTGCGCCATTGCTCCATCACCCTTGTTAAACCATATACTTAGTTCATGGGCTCCGGATGGGGGCTTTATATCGTGCCCAACATCCTGCCAGTCAGAATTACCCTTGAACTGGTCTATACTTTGATAAAGAAGGAGCCCGCCCTTGTCGTCACCCCACCTCAGAAGCAAGCTGACTTCGCCTTCCGCCAAATTGTATTTAATTCTTGTTTTCAAGCGATAATTTCGGTCGGGATTTATCTTTACACCGCCCGCTCGCGTCGGGCGATATGACAACGTATATCGCGTGTATTTGCCATCCGGTTTGTCAACGGCGACTGAATCTATGTTATCGGGGATCAAAAATTGCACGCCTGCACAAAACCGCCAGTCAATCATTCCGGCCGGCTCAAGACGCATGCCTTCAGGAAAATCAACAATAAGCCTGGTATCAACTCCGTTCGAACTCAACACCCGGCCGGGCACAAAAAAATACTGCCTGGTATTCGGTAGGCAACTGATGGTTTTTACGGGAACATTTTGGACGACCGACGCCTTAATATTTTTTCCGGTTTCAACGTTGGTGCCGGAAGGCAATGATTCCGCCGGCGCGGCCGTTAGAATCATTAACCCGCCGCAGAATATCCCGGCCATGATTGAGCTTGCCTTTGTAATATTCATTTTTTCCTTTCACCAGTTTGGCCGTCACTTTCAACCAACACGTGATTGCAACACTTCCTGACCTTTATCCGCCGGGAGGGGCGGGGCGTTCATTTTTCCGCACGATTGCCTGACAATCATTTCGGGGGTCAATATTTTTTTTATACTGCGCCATTCTTTGTTCTTTTCACGTATCATCTTGATGATTACTTTCGCCGCCTCTTCTCCCATTTTATAAACCAATTGCCGGATGGCTGTAAGCGGCGGACCATAATGTTCAAAATCATTTTCGACATCATCAAAACAGACCACGGAAACATCGTCGGGGATTCGTTTCTTTAATGCACTGAGCGCGTTAAGCACGGGAAACGCAAATGCCCCGCCATTGATAAAAACAGCCGAAAAATTATTTTTGCTCAAAAACGCCAATATTTGATCAAAGATCCGCGTTGAATAACGGATATCCAGGATCAATTCGCCGTTGAACGGGATGTTATTGCTCCGCAATGCCTTGCAATAGCCGTGCATACGCTCGCGGTAGGGATATTCTTCGCAGGGGCCGCCGACAAATGCGATATTGCGGTGTCCGCAGCCGACAAGATAGTCAACCCCCGCGCAGGCGCCCTGCTGATGATCCATGGCGACATAACTGATATTTAGTTTGTCGGATACTCTACTGACCAGGACCACCGGGAATCGTTCGCCGGCAACAATGGCCAATTGTTTAATTTGATCTTCGGTAGGAGCCAGCCAGATCACCCCGTTCAATCCTTTTTTATCAATCAATTTAACATCTTCTTCGGGTATTAAATTTAATTTTATTCCTTCCCTTGAACATTCGTGTAAAATCGCCATGGCTGACGGAGTATAAAACTGACCGCGCAAAACGACTGTTGACATATTGATGCCGAGTTGCAGTTCGCTTGAGGGTTTGGGCAACTTGTTCCGGCCCGCAACAATTCGGCCTTTCCCGGGCTGGCTTGAAATGAGGCCTTCTTTTTCCAGGAATGCTAATGCCTTCCGAATCGTGGGGCGGCTTACATGATGTTGTTTTGACAATTTGTTTTCTGAGGGGATAAATTCACCGGCGGCGTACTCATTTGCGGCAATTGCCGCAACAAGATAATCTTTGACAACACTAAATTTACCGTTCGATCGTTTCTTCATAATATAAACAAGCAATATGTTAATATTTACTTGTAAAAATGTAACAAAAACAATCACCGCGTGTCAATCATTTTATATTTTTTACCACCCAAAATTTCATCGTTTCTATTGCAAATATCGGCTTATGATATTTACGCCCTCGCTCTGCCGCGGCGGGGATATTCCAATGAGGTGAGCGAGCGTGGGCACCACGTCGACAAGATTGATTGCGTCAATCCGCTTCCCCTTCGGCACGCCTGGTCCGCTGAGAATGAACGTCGCCTTGTTCGAAAACCCATGCAGCTGAGCGCCTGGCAAAAATTCGTGCGAACCGAGCCGCGCGGGCATTTTGCCTTTCGCGGGTCCGTAAATACTATTTTTCTTTAGATATGAAACCGTTTTTTCCCAGGAATTTCCCACCACCTCATAAAGCCTGAGATTCCAGTACCCCGGTTTCATAAAATAAACAACATCGCCGACCCTTTCTCCGGAAATGCCGAACATGGATGTGTCCTCCCGTCTCGCCGCGAACGCGACGGGGCATTCTTTGGTGACGGGGTCGCGCAGATTCAACAGGATGGAAATTATCTCGTCCCGCACTTTTTCATAATCCTTCGGCGCAACCGCACCTTCGGGTTGTCTGCTTCTGAGATTCACCCAGCAATTATACCCGTCATTCCACACTTTCGTGTTCCTCCAATCAACGGCGAGTTTCCCTTTTTCCTTGCGGAATCTTATCAAACCCCGCTTGATAAATTCCCCTTCCAAAAAAATCTGCCGGTAGACCGGAATGGCACCATGGTCGGAAATAAAGGCAACAATGGTGTTTTTATCCGCGCAATTTCTTATTACCTTCCCCACCAGCTCGTCGGTGAGCCGGTGTGTTGCAAGCAATTCCTGCCAGTATTTTTTGGCATCGTTTTTTTTATAGTATTCGCTCTGTGGATGAAGGCAACTTAATATTCTATGATTAATGGCATCTTGAACGTGAACCTGCATGAAGAGTATGTCCCAGTCATAATTAGCCGTGAGATATGCCGCGGCTCTGCCCATCCATGCGCATTGCATCTTGATCGCTTCCGTGAGCAGTTTAAAACTCCCCCAGCCCGATACGAGGCCTTCAAAAGGATTCAGTTCGAGTCCTTGATGAAACGGTCCGATATTTTTCGTCAATTTACCGCCCACGCTTTTTGGATAGCACCACCCCTCCGTCTTGTCGATCGCCGTCCTGAAAATGCCCAATTCCTTTCCATCTTTCAACAGTTTATCGATTTTAATTTTAAAATTCCCCTTTCCCTTGCGGGGCACCTCTTCCGCTATCCAGTCGCTCCATTCCCCCTCTTTCAGGCACGTGATTTGCGCTTGATAATCCTTTTTCTTCGAGACAACCACCTCGTCGTATCCATTGCCCTTTCTGTCGAGCAGAAGAACGCAATAGTATAAATCCCCTTTTTGTTCCTTTCCAAGTATTTTCCAGCCGTCTTTTGTCCAGGCCATTTTTACGCCGCCAGTGAGCGGCAGATATGTTTCCAGTGCGGGCGATTTCAGGGAAGGCAGGTTCGCCCACCCCTGTGCTTTGCGTAGATATATCCGCGTCGCGTTTTTAAAATTTTTCGTACGGGAGGCATAGTAGTATTGCGGAGAAGAGAAGCACCACTGGTTGGAAATAAACGGCCCATCCCCCCCGACGATGATACTTTTTTTCGTACGAAACGGCCAGGCCGTGGGATAACTGAGCAAGATTGATTTTTTCCCCTGCCTTTCGGCGGCCTCCCAAAAATATTCCGCGTTACACAAAAAACTGTTGAAAGTCTCCGCCTGAACGTCGAGCGGTTTTCCCTTCACCGGCACTGCAAAGCCGCGGATCCCATGGGTTTTCGTCCAAGCCCCCGTAGCGATTGTCGTCCAGTTGGTGGGGGTGTCGACCGGCGGTGAGGGCATTGCCGGCGCAAAAACCCCGTTTTTCATAAGCCTGCTGAGATTCGGCAATTTCTCCTTGAATTTCAACAGCAGTTCCGGAATCATCCCATCATCACCGATCATTATGATCTTTTTTTTCATTTTAAGCTCATTGAATGTAGGCATCTGAATTCTTTAACCATATAGCGAAAGGCCAGGCCCCGCTTTCCCTTGACTTATAGTGCAAACCGGTTTGTTTATTAAAATGGTCCTTCACTAATTTTCGTGTGTTTTTTCATTGCCCAAGGCGGCGTTTAACCGCAACTAGACTTTGCTTGCGCTGGTTGTCCTTAATAGCAGTGCGAATTTCGTTTGAAAAAGGCTGCGGCGATTTCGGCTCATCTGCCCCGTTACCGTGCTTGCGCATACGCGAGTATAGCGCTACGCACGGTGCCGGTGTATCTGAGCCAAACCCTGTCCCGCTATTAAGCGGGATTGCCTTGCTTTTCAAACCCCTCGGCAAGCTCGGGGATCGAAATTCGCCCTGCGTTGTCATGCCGCCCATTCCCGGGTCCATATCGTATTTACCCTCAAAAGCCTCTGGTTCCGTGGGTTTCGACCCCTGTCAACAGTATTTTCGTCAATAAAATATCCCACGCTAAATACGGAAGAACCATTAAAATATCCGCGATGAAACCTGTAGACTCGTCAAAAACCATCCCCTTGTATCTATACACGGCAGGAGCGGTCTTCCCTCCGAGGGCGCGTCTCACCCAGGGCGAGATGTCTCGCCTTTGCTCGACATGACTCGAAAAAATCGGTCATTCCGAGCATAGCAAGGAATCTTGCCTTTGACGGAATAATCGGTTGTTTACCCATGGCAGTGTATAGACTGCTTTGGGTTCCTTATTAACACCTGGCAATCTTGTTATCAAACTTTGTCAAACGTTTCAGGGCCTTTGCCATTCATTCCTGATTTCTCCGGCTGTCAGGGTGCGAAGTTGTAGATCTTGACCTCGTCAATCAGCCCATTAAATAACCTGCTGCCGGTATTGATCTGGCCGATGTATAATTTAGTGGTCCAGGCGGCCCATTGCAGTCGTCCGGACGAACTGGTCGTATCCGTTAATATCAAGACGCCATCCCGGTAGCACTTCACCGTATTTACCCCGTCATAGGTAAACGCAACGTGATGCCAGCCGTCCCAGGTGAGGGCATCGGAAGGCACGCACCAGTGCCACCCCTGATTGAGGGTATTAATATGAACCCATATTTTATTGTCAGTGATATTATAACCATAAGCCCCTTCTGCTCCGGCAATTTCATTCGGACCCGCGAAATTCGTCGTCGGTGAATAGACCCAGGCCTCCATGGTAATCGCCGCGACCTTGAGACTGCTGTTACTGCCGCAATCCACATAATTACTTCCGTTAAAACTCAACGCGCCGTTGATCCGGCCCTCTACCCATTGCGGATTTCCCTGCAGGGTCCCGTTATTTCCCGTTCCCGAAGAATCGCCGGCTGTCGTTCCCGTCCCTTCGTCAAGTTTCCAATAACCTACAGCTTCTTGATTTTCTACCAGCACAACATCCATCAGCTCAATGCGATCCACATAAAGATTGATTGCCAGCGGCTCCCAGGTCAATACCGTGATGTACAAGGCTTCATTAGTGGCGGTGATCGTCTTCATCACGCTGATCTTTTGCCATCCAGAATTTAGTTCCGTTACCTGATTGGCATAAGTCCAGCCACTTTTCGTTCCCGCAAGACATATCTTAACCTTGCCCTGCTGGTCAGGATCACATCTTACATATGCGCTGGCTGTATAGGTCTTTCCCTTTTCAACCTGGTAGCCGACTCTACTGCAAATCCCCTCGGTAGGAACTATGCCGGGCGTGGTAACCTTTAACGATAAATTCCCTGACAGTGCATCGGGTGATAGCGTCAGGACCTGGCCGTATTGCTGGGGGCCCCAGCCCATCATGTCCTGTTCAAAATCACCGTTATAAACAGTTTTGTAATCCTTGACCTCCATCAGCTCAATGCGGTCCACATAAAGATTGATTGCCTGCGGCGTATCCCAGGTCAATACCGTAATGCGCAAGGATTCATTAGTTGCGGTGATTGTCTTCATCACGCTGATCTTTTGCCATACCGTGTTCAGTTCCGTCAACTGGTTGGCATAAGTCCAGCCGCCTTTCGTTCCCGCCAGACATATCTTGACCTTGCCCTGCTGGTAAGGATCACATCTTACATAGGCGCTGGCAATATAGGTCTTCCCCTTTTCCACCTGGTATTTGACACTACTGCAAATCCCCTCGGTAGGAACTATGCCGGGCGTGGTAACCTTTAACGATGAATCCCCCGACAGCGCATAAGGTGATAGCGTCAGGACCTGGCCGTATTGCTGGGGCCCCCAGCCCATCATGTCCTGTTCAAAATCACCGTTATAAACAGTTTTGTAATCCTTAACTTCCATCAGTTCAATGCGGTCCACATAAAGATTGATTGCCTGCGGCGTATCCCAGGTCAATACCGTGATGCGCAAAGTTTCGTTATCTTCAGTTATGGTCTTCATCACGCTGATCTTTTGCCATAAAGTGTCCAGTTCCGCTACCTGATTGGCATAAGTCCAGCCACCTTGCGTTCCCGCAAGACATATCTTAACCTTGCCCTGCTGGCTCGGATCACATTTTACATAAGCGCTGGCGATATAGGTCTTCCCTTTTTCCACCGGGTAGGCAACACTACTGCAAATCCCCTCGGTAATTTTTATGCCGGGCGTGGTAACCTTCAACGATGAATTCCCTGACAGCGCATTGGAAGATATCGCCAGCACCTGGCCATTTTGCTGGGAATGCCAGCCCGTCGTGCCCAATTCAAAATCACCATTTTCAACCAAGTTAATCCGCCGCTGGTATTCCAGGTAGATCCAATTAGACGATAAATCGTGAATATCAACAGCCCGGGCCCTGAATGTAATTAAATAGGGCTCGCCTAAATTATAATACGCTTCCAAATAACCCGAGTTGGAACTGTCCAGCGGGTACCATATGTTTTGATTATTGATTGAATATTCCAATTCCGTGCTCTTAATGCCGTCTTCATCGGTGGCGTTAATTGTTATTCTTACCTGGTCGTTGGCACCTTCCTGCAGAGCGCCGGAACACTCCGGCAAGTCGTTAAATGCCGTCCACCCTTTAACACTCTCCGTATCCTGAATATAAACATAAATCCTTTGCCCGTTGGCAACCGCATTGGTGGGAGTTACGGTTAATTCCAGCCGATTGTCGTTACTGGTCAAGGGATCGTCGGTTGACGAAGTCGGCCCCGGCACCGAGTAACTGTTCCGGGCAACATAAGCGATCCTATCGGCGGAAACCAAAGAGTTGTCTATATTGGCCGGCGTTGCCTTGACATACAGGTTGGTGTTCCAGGCCGGTCCGGTGTTCTTGTCCCTCCTGAAAATATGAATGGGCGCGCTCAAGGAATTTTCCGCGCACATATTTCTCAGGTTAACTGTGATGCGGCCCGTATCAGGATTATAAGCAATGCCGGCTTTGTTGATTACCAGGGGCCATTGCGTCCCCGCCCCGCCCCAGGCATCATACAGCTTGCCTCCGGGCGTCATCATTTCGTCCCTTAAAAACATATACTTGCTGGTTGAGACCGTCTCGTTTGATTTGGTGATCTTATTCCAGAATGTAAATCTATTGGTCGTTGCATCATAACCATACGGCCCGTTAAAACAGTAAGCGGCCGCCATAAGCGGACCACCGTATATAAAGGGCGCCTTGTTAAGCGGAAACGCATTATATATGGATACCTTGACATGATCCGTGGCCGGGTTATTGTTTAAAATGTAGCCGCTGTAATTCTGAAAAGTATTAGTGAGCGGGACATACCAGAATTTTCCATCGGGCGTTGAATCACTGAACGCTTTCCCTTCCTCCAGGAGGTTGCCTGATGAATCATAACTATGCCAATAAATACCCAACATGGGGTTATTTCCCACTGATGTTGGGATGCCTTTAGCCATGATTGAAAAAACCAGGGGCGTAGCTCCGATCCCGCTCCCGCATACTTGCGAAGCAATTTTCAATCCGTTGTTACATTGAACTCCCTTACTGCCGCCAACGCCAAGTCCTGCGGCATGGAAAGCATCCGGCGCCCGCGAAGTTGCCACCGTATACACAGGCGGCCAATAAGAACGATTGGTAGTGACAATGGAACCCTGGCTGCGCCTTATGTTCCACGCCAAGGAAGGTATGGTTTCGAAATCTCCTTCCTGACAAACAGAAACCCCGTCCCACACTTTAAGCAAATCAAAATTATCCAGCCATATTTTCCCGCTTGACACGGTATTTTCAATAAAATTATCGGCATCCACGATATCATCCGTAAAATATCTTGCCCCGGCCGGAAAATTGCCATCAATGAATGACGCTGGATAAGCAAAATATGACGAATAATAAGTATTA
>VSJD01000296.1 GCA_008636095.1 Kiritimatiellota bacterium
GGCGTGGTCTTCTCCCACCACATCCACCACTCGCCACGTCCGGGGATGCTGTACAACCCAAAATGCACAAACATGCCAAACCGGGCCTCACGCCACCATGCGATCCTGTCCATGTTACTTCTCCTTCCTGTCCAATCTGGATTATTTCACACTTGGCGTGAAATATTCGGGTTAGGCTGTTATTCTAATACCTGGCCCGGCTAATTCAATGCTATTTCTGGCTTGATCAGCTTTGGCCGGATGTATGGTAATTTGGTCATGCCTGGGGCAAGGTTATGGTTGGCAGGGCAGATGCACTGCGGAGCTATCAGGCCCACAGGACCCCGGCGCAATGCCCGCCACAGCACTTTGGCGAAGGAAGATACCTGCCGGATGGTTACATCATCCCAGCTTTGGCCGTCTTCAGGAGGTGCATTATGTCCCACAGGGGTAAAAATTATTTTTTTATTATTGACAATCATTAATTTGGATTATATATTATAACAATAAATCCAAGTATTAATATTATGAATACGTTAAACATAGATACGCCGGATCCGATATATAAACAGGTTGAGCGATTCATTCGTAATCAGATTTTGAATGGTCAGCTTAAACATGGTGAACGTTTGCCTTCAACCAATGAATTGGCCAAGCGTTGGCATGTTGATCAGTCAACCATTCAAAAAGCCATGTCGCGTTTGGTTAAAGATAGGCTGCTTATCCGGAAACAAAGACGGGGTACATTGGTGAATTCAAAAACCCGCCCGCCTTTGGTTGGAGTTTTGGTCGGCGCCGACTTACTGGACAAGGACGCCGACTTTTACCGGCAATTCATTAGTGAAATCCGACTTGAAATAACCAAGCGGAATTGGGAGTGGCGCATCTATGATCATCTTACCCATGCGGAAGCCCTGTTGTTTGATAAATGTATGCGAAAACTTTTGGACGATATTCGCAACTACGCGTTTCAGGGATTAATCTGGGTTGGGTTTCCGTCGGATATCGTCACGGACACGGTGATTAAAACCGCCTTACCCAAAGTTATGTTCGGGGCTACGGAAGGGACCGGGATCGTGGATGTTGATCTGCGCGGCTACCTGCACGCTGCCATTGCGTATTTGGCTGGCCAAAATCGGAAGAGGATAGTCTATCTGCGCTCGCATCATATTGTTCCAAATTTTAAGCGGGATATGGAAGGGGTTTATGAAGCGGCGGCTGAATACCGTGTGGAAATCAAACCCGATTCAATCTGCGCAATAGAAGGGCTTACATCATCCAAGTCCGATTCCGAGCGCTTGGGTTATCAACAGACGGTGAAATTAATCTCTGCATGGCGTTCGGCACCGTGTGCACCGAATGGTTTAATCGTTGCGGATGATGTGGTGATGCTGGGCGTAGCCCGGGCTCTGCGTGAAAGCGGGATAAGCGTTCCCGAAGATTTGATGGTTATTTGCATGACCAACGAGGGTCTTGACCGGGAATATGCGGTGCCCGTGGTTCGCTTTGAGCTTTCATTCGTGGAAACCGCCAAGGCTATTGTTGCCTTGTTGGAACGCCAATTACTTTCATTTGAAATTAACGATGCGCCGGTATTAATCCCTGTTTTAAGGAAGCAAAGCGGAGCGGAATCTGCAGGTGGTGTGTGAATCAGCGTCGTGCCCAAAAATAAATATGGAGCACCTCAATGAGCCAAGCTGACACGGAATCCAAAGGCAACTATATTCGCGAGAAGTATGAAGTCGTTGTTGTCGGCGGCGGTTTAGCCGGCATTTGTGCGGCTATCTCGGCCGCGCGGTTGGGTTGCAAAACAGTGCTGATTCATGATCGCCCGGTTCTTGGCGGAAATTCCAGCAGCGAAGTCAAGGTAACGGTAGACGGCGCGAATATCGCCGGAAAAAAACGTGATTTGCGCGAAAGCGGCATTATTGAAGAATTAAGGCTGGAAAATTGGCATAGAAATGATGCCCGAAGCTTTTATATTTGGGATGCAATATTATTCGAATGGGTTACAAGGGAGCAAAATCTTGTTTTACATTTGAATACATCCGCGCGGGAAGTTGTCCTGACAGACCAGGTTCGGATTAAAAGCATAATTTGTAGCCAGTTATCCACGGAAAAAGACTTTTTTATCGATGGAGATATATTCATCGACGCGAGTGGTGACGGCGCCATGGCGTATCAGGCTGGCGCAAAGTTTCGTATGGGCAGAGAGGGAAAATCGGAATATGGCGAAGACCTGGCGCCGGAAAAGCCTGATGCGATTGTATTGGGCAGCAGCTTGTTATTCCAGGCAAAGGATATGAGGCGGCCGGTCAGGTTTGTTCCGCCGGTCTGGGCTAAAAAATTCGAGAGCGAAGAGAATTTCGTGTTACGTGATCATGGTAATCCTCGCCGGGGTTACTGGTGGATCGAATGGGGCGGGAAAGCGGATACCATTAAAAGTAATGAGGAAATTCGCGACGAATTACTGAAGGCGCTCATGGGTGTCTGGGATCATATCAAGAATCACGGCAATCATGGTGCGGATAATCTGGCATTGGATTGGATCGGTAGTGTGCCTGGGAAAAGGGAATCACGGCGATTTATGGGAGATTATGTTTTGACGCAGAAGGATGTTGTGGAAGACAAGGCATTTTCGGACGGTATTGCCTATGGCGGCTGGGGGATAGATATACATGCTCCGGATGGAATTTACAGCAAAACGGGCCCGTTTTACGCGCACAAGACATTAAAGGGGCCTTATACTATACCATTCCGGTGTCTGTATTCGGAGAACATTGAGAATCTGATGTTCGCCGGTCGCAATATCAGCGTCAGCCATGTAGCGCTGGGCTCTACAAGAATAATGAGCACATGCGCAGTGCTGGGGCAGGCCGCGGGAACAGCAGCGTTTTATTGTCGGAAATACAAGATAACACCACGTGATGTCGGTAGAGATCATATCATGGAATTGCAACAGCAATTGCTGAAGGATGATTGTTATATTCCCAATTTGACTGACCAAGACGACCACGATCTTGCGCGGAATGCCATTGTTACGCATTCCAGCGAAAGATGCGCGCAAGTGATTAGCGCGGATACTTTCAGAGACCTTGATGTTCCGCGGGCCGAGCTTGTTCCGATATCCACAAACCGGATTGATGAAGTCGCATTATTATTGAAATCCAGCCTGAATAAGCCTGTTGATATTAAATTGCACGCAAGAAAAGCCCGGAACGCCTGGGATTTCTCTTCTGAAGAAGACGTGGTTTGTGTATCAGCCAGTGTTTCCCCTGGTAAATCGTGGATATCGTTTCCATTGCATTTTATTGCTTCACCGGGCCTTTATTGGTTTTGGCTTCCGGAATGCACTGGATTATCCTGGGGATTTTCCAGAAAGGAACTGCCGGGACTTCAAAGCGCAAAGCTTGTTGAAAAGCTCAATGGGTTGGAGATTGAAAATTGTTGGGATAATGCGGAGCGGGGCGACTATTGCTTTCGACTTTTGCCTGAATCCTTTCCTTTTGGCGGTAAAAATGTGATTAGCGGCGTTTCCAGACCCGAGAAATCGCCAAATATCTGGATATCCGATCCGCTAAAGGAATTTCCGCAATATCTGGAATTCGATCTTAAGCAAGAAACGTCCGTTGACACGATATATTTAACCTTCAACTCAAACTTAAGTCTGCATATGGCGTTGGACTATGATGAATTGGACATTAAAGATGATGACGACAGGGCGCGATATGCGCAATTGGGACCCATACCGGAATGTGCCAGGGATTATAGTGTTTCATATTTGACGCATGATCAATGGGTTGAATTGATTAATGTAACCGGGAATTATCAACGCCATCGTCGGCATCGTTTCCAACCTGTCAATGCGTCAAAAATCAAGCTGGAAATTAGCTCAACCAATGGCAGTGATATGGCCATGGTATATGATGTCAGGTTGTATTGCGAGGGAACCTAAACATGTTTGTAATTGTTTGCTTTTGTCCTTTTGGGGTGATAGGGCTTGTTTGTAATTATTGAAAATACTGAGTTGGTGTAAGTCATTTAAGGCGCAGAACATGGAAAAACTTCGCATGGTGCATCTCGATTTCATCGCAGGTATGCCCCGGATGGAATATCTTGGGAGTGTCGTGGAGCGTTTGCACAAATGCGGCGCTAATTCTTTGCTGATTGAATATGAGGACAAATTTCCATTTCAAAAACACACGCAGATCGTACATGAAGACGCTTTCAGCCGGGAAGAGTTGGCATCTTTCCTGCATCATGTCGATTCGTTGGGGATAAAAACAGTGCCATTGTTCCAGTGCCTGGGGCATGCCTCTTATGTTCTGAAACACGATGCCTACAAAGAATTAAGGGAAGAACGCGCGAGTGATTGGCAATATTGCCCCCTACACGGAGACACTTTCGGTTTTTTGAATGATTGTCTTGAAGAAATTGTCGAATTTCATCCGAACAGTGAATATGTCCATATAGGATGCGATGAGACCTGGAATTTATGTAAATGTCAAGACTGTCAAAAATATAGTCCCGCTGTTTCTTACGCGGAATGGGTAAACAGAATTCATCGAGAAATCAAAAAACGATGGAACAAAAAAACGATCATTTGGGGGGATATGATGGTTCCTTGCACTTGCGATCATCCCACTTATCCCCAGATTGCCGATATTTTAGACAAGGACATCATAATTGCCTATTGGGATTACTGGAATAGCCGGCTGTTCCCTTTTCTTGATTTCTATAAAGAGAAAGGATTCCGGGTCATTTGCAGTTCCCTGGCGGCACACCCTTTTAGGCATTCATTTCAGTCTCAAATCCAAAACATTACGGGATTCATCGAAGCTTCGTTGAAATATGATAATGTTATTGGAAACCTTGTTACATGCTGGGGCGACATCGCCCCGCTATGGGAAACGGTAATGTTTGAATTCGGAGTTGGACTTCAGAAAATGGTCCATAATGAAAAGCCACTGTCAGAACTTGAGCGTGATGCGCTAAACGCAATATGCAGATATCCACGCAAGGAATTAATAGAAGCTTTTTATATGTTAAGCCTGCCGGGCAAAGGCGATGCGCCCTGGAAACTTTATCTCGCTCGAAAAGCAGGAAGTTTGTTTGATAATCTCAATGTCACAGGAGACCCCGCAATCAGGATTATTCATTTTTTCACGAGAATAATGGAATATAAAGCCGAAATAATAAATAATGAATGTCAACATGCATTGCCGGGTGAGGCAAATGACAAAAGACTAAATAAAATTAAAGACGAAATTATGTCGCAGGGCAACGAATTGCTGGGATGTTTTTTGCGAGGGAATACATTGGGCTCAGATGAATATTTTGGGAAATATCTGCAGTGAAATGGCTGGAAGCTAAATCCTGTCACGGAATCAGGTATCCGGGATTCCAGTCGGATGCTTCGGACCGGGACGGCCAGATGAACACATACTTCAGGTAGGCCGTTTTAGATGATCGGCTTTGTGGATTTGCGATTCAATTAAGACTGGTCCAGAACCGTGAGTTTGGCCGCTCCGTTGATATTCCGGTGGAGGTTGTCAGCGATGTTACCCTGCGCAGATTACAGCATTTTGAGGTCAGGGCCGGTGAGTCTTACAGGTGGGAGATCGAACAGGCCGGTCGCTTGGTGTATTCCGGCCTGGCAACAACAGACGATCAACGCTGGCTTACTATTCCCAAAGTGAAAATTGCGGCTGAGCCAATCGTAATTTATATCCTTAAAACGCGTAGTCCCTCCCTATTATGGCGCGAGGAGGTTATATGAAAAAAACATGCATGATTGCCGTTATTCTGTTTTCAATAAATTTCTGCTGTGGGTTTTCAGTTTATGGAGAACAGGCACCAAATAAAGAAATAAAAAACGAGATGTCCGAAGCATTGCCGTTGATCACGGCAAGTCCCTCGGGAAAACCCGTAATTGACGGGAAGCTGGATGACGCCTGCTGGCAAAATTCCATTGAAATCCCGACCCTGCCGAACCGGAGTGGCGATAAACTCACCGAAGCCACGCGTTTTTTTATAAGTTACGACAAGGAAAACCTGTACATCGGCGCCGAGGTCCAGCAGTCCTATCTTGACCCGGTTTATAATCTGCTTGATAAAATCAAGCCTTCCACCAGTAAGCGCGATGACCCCGTTTATGGCGATGATTCCATCGAGGTTTTTCTGATGCCTGGCGATGTTTATTATCAGTTTGTCGTCAACCTGGATGGAACCGTCTATGACGGGAAAGGGACGGACGCGGAATGGAATTCATCCCTGAAAGCCGTTACTGCGAAAAATGAGAAAAGCTGGACGGTTGAAATCGCGATTCCCTTTTCCGATTTAGGTGTGAAAGATCCGGAAAAGCAAACCTGGCGGGCTAATTTCTGCCGCAACAACCCTGCTAAGAAAGAAACGGGGGCATGGAGTCCTACGGAAGTGGGCTTCCACACCTTAAAAGCATTCGGTTTCCTGCATTTCCGCCCGGAAACGCCGGTTATCCGGTGTGAAAATATCAGTCTTAAATCCGGTTCCGCCGAGGTAGGACTTTCCGCCATTACAAGGGAGGCTTTAAAAATTTTGGGCTTGTCGGATGAATTATCAATTGCCCCGGGAACCAATCGGAACATCGTTACCTGCTTAAAGCCCGATAGTGATGGAAACGGACAACTTGCTGTTCTTGCCGGCAAAAAGGAAATATTTCGCACGCCGCGGTTGTCAATAAAATCAAAGACGTCTGAAATGCTGGCCGAGATAGCCTGCCCCGGAAATACAATTGAGATTTTTATCAACGGGAAACCGGTTGCTTCGAGCCGGGATTCGGTCAAGACGCCGTTATTACTGAAAGATGATATAAACACGGTAACGTTGAAAATATCGGGCGAAGCCGCTTCAATCCCCTCTGGGAAATTTGCAATTGCCGGCATATCGTTTTCTCTGGATGAATGGCTCTGTTCCGACAAGCAGGCAAACGACTGGAATTCGGTTTCTTTCGATGATTCGCAATGGGAGCTGTATAAAGGCGAAAAAATTCGGACCGGCTTGTTTTTCAGGCATACTTTAATAAAGAATCGCACCCTTTTCGCGCCCCAGCTGGAAAAAAACACGCTCTACGTTGCGAACAAAGCGCCGATGTGTGTCTCCATCAGGATCGGTTCTCCGTTTGAAAAGCCGTTGGCGGATTATACTTGCCATCTTACTCTGCCGGAAGGATTGAACATCCCGCTTTATGATCCGGAAAACAGACGTTATTGGTCCTGGCATGAACATAAGCTATGCAAAAACAGCCAAAACGGGACGAATGAATATACATTCAAATTTGAAAAACCGATGCCAAAACTGGGATATAATCCCATTAACGCCATAACTCTTATTATTGCGCCTGCATTCCCGGAAGCACAGGAAAAGAAAACACTAAAAGGGGGTTGCTATATTTCAGGCCGGGGGATGCATGAAGTTCCCGGGGAATTCAATGTCGCAGTGCTGCCGTCCTTAAAGGGAATTCAGCCTGAAAATATCGGGATAGGATCATGGACCGAGAGGCGCGGAACACGTAATAGCAATGCTGAAACAGAAAGCCTGTTTAAGACTTTTAGGTCAATGGGTTTGAATCGGCTTGGCTTTTACTTTTACGTAGGTACCAACAGCATAACATGCGCAACCGAATATAAAAACATTAAGCATGCCGTTAAAAAGGCGAAGGAAAACAATATTGAACCCTTTTTGTGTAATTTCGGAAATCACGGCTACCCATTTTTTGCGGATATCTTAACGCAACACCCCGAATATCAGTGCGGTGATAATGCCCTAAAGCCGTTGACATGGGATACGTCCATGTGTCCCGAAGCTTTTATGTCTGTGCCGCAGATCAAGAAGCGGCTTGAAGACATGGCCGTGCTTCATGACGGAATAATGTACGATGTTGAAGCCGGAATTAAATCTGCCTGCCTGTGTGAAAAATGCCGGGATAATTTTGCCAGGGAATTCAAGCTCGCTAAGACGCCTTCGGAAAAAGAGATTTATGAAAAGTATCAGAATGAATTGACCCGGTACCAGGCGAATATAAATTTCAGGCTTTTCAATTTTATTACGGATACCGCGAAAAAAGCAAATCCTGATATAAAAAGCCTGGTGTACAGCGGCTACGATGTTCCGGGGAAATATAATCCCCTCGTACGCTACGGCATGGACTGGGCACTTTATAGGGATATTGTTGATATGCCCTCGGCAGGATATAGCGAGAATCCGGCCATAATCAGGGAAACGAGAAAATTAATCGGTAACCAACCCTTATATGCCGGACTTATCTTAAACAGCAATTGGTATGAAAATCAGTATGCCGACCAGAATATAAAGGTCAGGCTGTTCAGCCAGATGATTCAGGGCGGATTCGGCGGCGTGCACTTCTTTTCCTGGGGAGAACTGAATGGCGTCGGCATGACCGCGGTTGCTGAATTCGCGCGCGGCGTCGCGGCTTACGAGAGTTTTCTAAAAGAACAAAACGAGATTCCAAACAATGGATTTGTCACGGGAACCGCTGGTGAAAACATACATGTTTATAAAAAGGGGAACGAATATCTTTATATTGTCCTGAACCCCTTGTCAAAGGCAAGGGAAATAACGGCCAAAGCACCCCCCAGTATCCCGGATGCTGAAATTTATGATTTCTATGCCGATAGACGATATGAACAAAGCGGAGAATATAAAGTCCAGGCGCCGCCTTATGACGTAGTCCTCTTGCACATAAGCAAGCCGGGAATATTCGACTTCCTTTTTTCCCCGAAAAAACGCAAATGACATCGGCCATGGTGTATCCGGAGAAAATATGGCGAAAAAAAACATGTTAATGCCTGAAGGGAAATCCAATGGCAAAAATTATGGTGAACACGCTGGTTGCGGGAATCGTTATGTCAATCTTGAGCAGTGCATGCGGTGTCAACGCTCAGCCCAACACAAACGATGCGGTTAAGGTGAATTCCCCGGACATATTCTGGCTGAAGCGTCCGTTGCATGTGGCGGCCGATTCCATGCAGTATATCTTGTTGCCGATTCCAGGCGGGGAAGGCCTGGATCAGGTGCGCAATTTTAAGTACATCATTGATTTGCCTGAAGGATTTGAACTGGCCGGAGATCTTTATCTAAACACGCATTCCTGTTTCGGTAACCTGTATCCTGTTTATCCATCTTCGATAAAGACCATTGCGTTGGATAAAAACATGACGCGCCATGAGCTCGGTATTCCCGGGGTCGGATTTACCGGCCTCAGTGTATGGCTCAGCAAGCCATATATACCGGTTGTAAGTATTACCGGGACAGGTGGGCGCTGGAGCGATTTTCATGGTGAAACACGTGTTTTCGATTCTACCAGGACAATCTGGCTACTACGCTGGGCAAACTCACCCGACCGCAAGTTTATGTGGCCATGTCGTGGTGTTGTGGATGTGGACGACATCGTGGTGCGCCGGAAGTCAAACGGTCAAATTATGTTTGAAGAGCATTTTAATGACGGCTCTTTTGGACAGTTTACGGGCGGCCAAAAGAACGGCGTCAGCCTTGAGAAGGAAAATGGTAATTATTTCGTGCGTGTCAAAACCGGAGATGCGGAAGCGGAAATACAGCAAAGTATTGTTGCCGCCGGTACAAATGCCCCGGGAATCCAATCCTTAATACCCGGAGAAGATTATACAGTTGCCTGCCGCGCGCGGGCCGTGATTACCCGCACGCCGGATTATATATATTATATGCCGATCTGGATCAAGATCGGCGGCGGCAAAAGGGAAACGGAAATCCGGGCCCATTATGAATATGAGATTGGCGCCAAAAAATATTCCGCTCCTGAGCAGACATTGCGCGTCATTGTTGAAGATGATGCCAGGAAGCCAAAGACGTTGGAAACAGTGTTGTGGTCGCAGGCCGAAGATTGCATGGCGCACCAACCTGATCGGATTCAGAATTATCTGCTGGACATCACAAAATCGTGCGGGATCAAACTGCACTTGACGGAACTCTATCTCAATCCCTGGAAGTCGCCCTATGCCGGTAATATTGAGAAGATGAATTTACGCGATCAATTGGCCGAAAAAATCAAACAACGCGGGATGGATGTCATGCCATTTCTTGGTTTTCCATATAGGGATATGGGGTTTGATGCGTATGTGTCAAATTATCCGCCTGCTCCGGGTAAGTTGGCGATCAATGAATATATTAATCAGTTCGGACAAACGAATAAGGCGACGGATATATACAATGTTTGTCCAACCAGATTATGCGATGAGCGCGGCGAGTACTGGCGGGTCATTCTCAAAATGCTTAAAGAAGGGGCCCGGGTCAATAAATGGGACGGACTGATGTGGGACTTTGAGTTGGCCAATATATTGACTGTGCCCTATAAAGGGAAATCGGAAAGCTGTTTTTGTCCGGACTGCATCGAGGCGTTCAAGGAATATACGGGCATAAAGGATATTACCAAGCCGCCGGAGAACAGGGTGATGCTTGAAAAAGACTATCCGTTCCAGGATTTGGCGGAACCGGCCCGGTCAATTCTGTCAAATTATCCACTGGAATGGCTGAAGTTCCGGGGAGATCAGAAGGGAAGAATGTGGCAATCAATGATTAAAGCGGTCCGGGAGGTCAATCCCGTGGCCAGATTTTATCTGTATTCGGGCAGTTATTCTCCAATTCCGGCCGAGGCCCCCTGGCATCATTGCGAATATTATGGTGTTTATCCCCCGGCGGCCGGTAGGTATGTGGACGTTTTTATGGAAATTCACAGCCCGATGCGTGGAAAGCAATGGCTGTCGGAAATAAAATTGATGCGGGAAGCATTGAAGACCGCCAGCGGTAGAAAATTGAAGGTGTTGAATACGGTATTAGCCGTGGCGTGGAATCCGTACTATTCCCATTCCTTTGTTAAAAATGACGCCATCCAGTCCGTGGCGTTGACGGAAGCAGATGGATTTCAGATTTACAGTTGGGGCGGTAATTTTGACAGCCAGACATGGTCGGCGGTCAGGGAGGGGATCCAGGTGTTGACAACCTTTGAAGATTTCTTCCTGGAGGGAACCAGGTTCGATCAGGTTGCCACGCTGGACAAGCCGCTGGAGTACAGTGTCTGGATCAAGGGCGAAGACCGTGTTGTGTTCATATTCAATAACACGGCCAAGGATGAAAAAGTGACGCTGAAAAACGACTTTCGCCTCAAATACGCTTCAAATCGGGTCACGGCGGAAAACTACAGTACGGGCGAGGTTTATACCGATCCGGAAATAATCAAGTGTACGGCGCCAGCCTATGATACGACGATCATTCATTTCAAGGCCCGGTAATATAGCCTTCGGGATTTCGGGCCGTGCGTCTGGATAGTGTTGATTTTGAATAAAAAGGCGCTAAACTCTTGGTAAATAAAAAAGGCAGGGCTTGTCCTTTCGCAAGTTTTTGTTTTATTGCGCCTTTAATTGTAATAAGTCACTGGGGTTAAAATGAAAAGATCATATGGATTACTCGCCGGATTGGTGGTGTCGGGTTTGACCTGTATCCAAATGGCCGGCGCCGCGACTAATTACGTTGACAGGTATGGCACGAATCCAGTGTCGAAGTACACGAACTGGGCAACGGCGGCGGTGAGTATTCAGGACGCGGTAGATGTGGCCGATGCCGGTAATACCGTGCTGGTAAGCAACGGCGTGTATGATACCGGCAGTAAAATAACGCCGAGTTATGAGTTGACTAATCGCGTATGCGCAACCACGGCCATTATTTTACGCAGCGTCAATGGCCCAAATTATACGTCCATCAAGGGTGCGCCGGCACCCAACGGATTAGTCGGGCAGGGAGGACTGGGGACAGGGGCGGTGCGGTGTGTGTATTTGTCCGGCGGCGCAAGTCTGATTGGATTCACACTGACCAATGGATATGCGACGACGAATGGAACAGCATTCGTCCCTAATGATCGTGGTGGTGCAGGTGTTTTGGTCATTTCCAGCGGGAGCGTAAGCAACTGCGTGATAGTTGGAAATAACGGGTGCTATCGAGGCGGCGGTGTATGTTTGTCTTCAGGCGGGACGCTGGATAATTGCATAATATCTAATAATTTTTGCACGTCGTATGGCGGAGGAGTATATTTATCAACAGGTGCGAAAATAAACAACTGCATCGTTGTCGGGAATTTGGCAACAAATTTCGGCGGCGGCGTCCAAATGAATGGCGGTACGGAAGCGAATAATTGTCTGATTACCGGAAATACCAATATTAATCAGGGCGGCGGCGTGTTTGCTTGGGGTTCCAGTATGAAGCTGAATAGCTGCACGATCGTGGGGAACAATTCCGGCCCATCACATGGCGGGGGACTGGAATTCTATGCAGGCACCAACATAACGCTGACCAATTGTATCGTCTGGGGGAATACGACAACCCTTACCACTAGTAATTATTATGAAAGCACGAGCACGGCTATTTTTAGTTATGTATGTTCCGGGCCTATAAAGGCCGGAACGGGGAACACCGGCTCTGACCCGCAATTTGTTGGGCAGGCTACCGGGAATTATCGCCTGGCGGCGAATTCGCCCTGCGTGAATGCGGGAATATATCAGAGTTGGATGACCAGTGCGGCTGACCTGGACGGGCATCGGCGGCTGGACAAATTCAGCGGCATTGTGGATATGGGGTGTTATGAATATGTTCCCAAAGGCACGCTCATTACTGTCCCGTAGAAATGCAATCTGATTTGTAACTATTCAGGTCCGATCACGTGTTAACCCTATCTTGTGGCTGGGGTCGCTGACCCGGGCCGCGATTGCCGATCGTGGCGACTGGCCGCCTGAATCATGAAACCGATCCTCGCAGATTTACGCGCGCAATGTCCCGACATTCCGGAGCCGGCGCTCAACGAATACCTGGCACGGCTGGATGAAAACTACTTTGCCGTGTTCAGCCTGCCGCAGATGCATGCCCACCTGCGCGCCCTGGAGCGGCTCCGGCCAGAACACCCGGTGGAAATCATTTTCGAGCCGGGACCGGAAGGCCAAACCGCTTGCACAGTCCTGGCTTTCGATTATCCCGCCGAGTTTTCGTTGATTACCGGCGTGCTCTCCGCCATGGGCTTCGATATCCTTTCCGGTGACGTATTTACCTACGCCCATGCGAAAGCGGAAGCGGCCGCGCCGCGCCGCCGGAGCGAATCCAATGACGAAGTTCTACTGAAACGACGAAAAATCATTGACCGTTTTTCCGGTGTCATCCGGCATGACCTGGCTCCCGAAGACTGGCGGCGCGCGTTTGGCAAGCGTTTGGAAGAGATCATCGGTCTGCTGGAAGCCCGGAACGCCGGGTGCGCCCGGGACGCCGGGTCCGCCGGAAGCACGGAGTGCAAAGCCGAGGCCCGTCACAAGGTCAATGAAATGGTGGCCGGCCGATTAGCGGAGCTCGACCTGGCTAGTCTGCCCGTGCTCTACCCGGTCAGCATGGATATTGACACCCGCGCAGGCTATACCCATTTGCGTGTGCTGGCCCAAGATACGCCGGCTTTTCTGTATGCCATGAGCACAGCCCTCGCGCTACAGGGTGTTTCCATCGAGCGCGTCCGCATCCGTACCGTGGCCGGCCGGGTCGAGGATGAAATGGAC
>VSJD01000070.1 GCA_008636095.1 Kiritimatiellota bacterium
AGCCTCCCAACGGGCGGCGGCCTTCGCTCCCGCACGCCGGCAGGATGTCGCGGATCAACTCCAGTACTTTTATAAAAACGCTAGCCGTATGAGCTACCGCACCTTCCTCCGCAAGGGCTATTTCATCGGTTCCGGCGCGGTCGAGGGTGCCTGTCGCCATATCGTCGCTCAACGCACCAAGCTCTCCGGTATGCGTTGGCTCTGCACCGGAGCGGCGGACGTGCTCACGTTCCGCTGCCTGATTAAGAGCAATCTTTTTGACCACTACTGCAAATCTTGGCAGTGCGCCGCTTGACTCCCTACCAACAAATTTGTCTTACACCCGTGGACGGACCCTCCTACGCCAAGGCGCTACGAAGGGCAGGCGACGGATGCCACACGCCAAACACCGGAATGAAGCACGTCCAATGCCTCAAACTTTTTCGCTGATCTGCTTCAACACGCGGTACAGTTCGGTCACGCCCCAAGCTTGGGCGTCACAGCCGCGCTGGGTGTGCGGGTAATCGCCATCCACGATTTCCGGAATCTGGCCGAGGCAACCCCCCTTCATGAGCTGAGTGCTGCTGCCCAGCCACGCCAGCGCCGCGGAACGTCCGGCGCTGCCGTGTACCTGGACCCAGGCTTCGCAGAACGATGGGAACAACCAGGTCCACGCCGTGCCGTTGTGATAGGCCGGCTTGCGGCGTGTATCTTCATCGCCCTCGTACCGTCCCCAGTAAGGCCGCAGGGGATCGTTAAGGAGCTGGTCACCGAACGCGATGGGCTGGGGATATTCCACGGGCCGGTTGGAGAGTGTGCGGATTGCGCCGGGCACGAGCAGTTCTGTACATGCTTCCAGTACACGTTCGCCGATGGCTTTCTCAGACACTGCGCCTAAGGTCAGTACCAGGAGCTGATTGGGCCGTAGAGCGTCGTCCGGCATGGCTTGTGCCGCGCTCTGGCCGGCGGCCGCGTGCAGGCAATCAGCAAAGTAGCCGCGTGCCTTGTTCCAGAAATACTGGCGGATGGATGCGCGCACGCGGTCGGCCAGTTCCCGCCAGGGCGTGGCGTGCTTATCCAAGCCGGCCAGGAACGAGCACGCCGCAAACCAGAGCGCCTGTATTTCAATGGGGTAGCCTTCACGGGGTGAGCCGGCGGGATGGTTCGTATCCATCCACGTGAAATGGGCCGGACTGAAAATCAAGCCGCTCTTCGGATCCATGCGAATTCCATTGGGCGTGCCCCGCCGATAGCCTTCGGCAATGGATTCCAGAACTTGTTGCAGGGTCCGCGGTCCGCAGCGCTCTGCCAACAGATCATGTTTATCCGCCTCCGGTGTCCGGCGTCTGGCGTCTGGCGTCTGGCGTCTGGCATCCGCGCAGGTGACAATAAACCACAAGGGTGCATCGGACGTATCCCGGTTCTTGGCATCGTCGCCATGAATCATGTTCGGCAACGTTCCATCCTGCTCGAATGCCGCAAACTGCTTGAGGATTGCCTTGACCTCCTCCGAACGTCCGGCGGTGATCAGGCCGCGCGCGCAGATAAAGGTGTCGCGGCCCCAGTCGAGGAACCAGGGATAACCGGCGATCACGGTTTTATGCGCGCCGCGCCGAACGATAAACTGTCGCATAGCGCGCTCCAAAATATCCAGGAGTGGCGCGTCCGACGACGGAAGGCCCCGATTTTCCGAAAGTTGGGTCGGCGCAAGCGAAATTCGAGTATTTTCTTTTGGCGTTAAAATTTGCGCCAGCAACATCACCTCGGCGCCGCCGGCCAGAGGACAGCGAAAGTACCCGGGACTGAACAAATCGGAATCGGCGTTCATCCCGCGTTCGGCCTCCACGGGATGATGAACCATGTATTGCCATTCGGGCTCCGGCTGAAAGTTGCCGGTGGAAACAGCCACGCGTAACTGCCGGGTGGAGTCCGGCGCGAACGTGAAGCCATCGGCTTCCGGACGCACGGCGGCGGGCCAATCCCGTTCCGGGCCTAAGAATGCTTTGGTGTCCTCGTGGAATGAACGGTCTTCGATGTCCGGCCGGATGATCAATTGCACGGTTTGGCCATCGGCCAGACAGTTTTCGGCATGTGTACAAGGCAACCGGCGAAACATCAGGCGTACGGCGTTTTGCCCGGGGATCATTTCGGCATGAATTTCGAGGAACACGGATTGTCCGAAACCGAACGGCACGCGGAAGCGCCATCGGCCCGCATTCTCGCCAAGGTGGAATGCCTGCAGACGGTCGATCGTAATGTCCTGGGAATAGCCTTGAAACACCAACCACGCGCGACAACGCGTCAGCATGATGCGCCGATCCTCGGGATAATCCGGGTTCAAGTTACCGGCCAGCAGGGCATCATACCGACTGCGCACTTCCGCCCACAGCACAGGTGCGCGCAACATGCCGCCGCGTCCGTTGGTGCTGAGGACCATGGGGTGTGTTCCGAGGAGTTCCTTGTGGGTGAACGCCAACGGCGCGCGCGACGCATCGCCCGGTGGCAGGAAGAACAGGGGAGCATTTTCATGCCGGGTGCGTTCCAGTTTCTTATCATAAACGGAAAGCTTTAATTGGCCCGCGTGCGGCTCCAGCCGCGCGGCAGTGGGACAGAACAGGATAAAATGATGACCATCCGCGGCGGGGAGCGAATTTTGCTGCTGGACAACCCGCTTGCCCTCTTCGATCTGCGCGCGGAACGGCGCTGTCGCGCGCAGATAAAGGAAATGATGCGGTGGAATCATGACCTCGCGTTTCAAATCGCGCGGCCATTCCCAGGTAATGACTCTCGGTGCTGTTCCCGGCGCATCCTGGCGACGGCAGAAGGTACTCGGATTTTCCGCCAGTTCCGTTGCCAACCGGTCAGGATCCAGCGCGGAAAAATCACCCAGGCCACGACATGTCTTTATAATCTCAAGCGCCTTGGCGCGCAAACTCTGGTGCTGTACGACGTCCGGCGGCAAATAACAAGGCGCGCGCTCGGCGGCGAGGATCAGATCTAAATCGCGACGGTCCGGGGTAAGACACATAACCTCAGCTGGCGCCAGATCCAAACGCATGAGATCGCCCGATGAAGAGATGGTCACCGCGCGGCCAGTCAGCAAATCGGTTAACTCGCGATTCGCCAGGCCGGCATCGTCGGGATTCCACGCGACCGGTTGGGTCGCGCTGTCGTCCAGGTTGACCAGGACCAGGAGGCGCTGGTCGGTGGAGGGGGAAGTGCGCAGGAGCGCGATACTATTGCCATTGCCCTGGTGGATCAGGCGCAGGTGCGCATCGGCGAAGAAGGCAGGATGGGTCTGCAGGATGCAGTTCAGCCGCGCAATCCGGTCCACCTGGTTTTCGCTCGCGTCCCAGGCGAGCGAGGCGCGGCCGTGTACGTCAATTTTTTCGGTAGCATGCCATTCCACGCCGTTGGCAAAAGCGAATGCGCCGTTGCTGGAAAAGAGTGCCGAGAGTGCCGTGCGCATGCGGGCGTAGGGAATCGAGCGCGATGCCAGGCGGTTGTTGTCGTGCGTTTCGGCGAAGTGCACCAGGAGTCCGTCGGTTTCGGAAATACGGATAGCGTCCGGCAGGTAGGCCTCGATCTGCCGGCGGTCATAGTTCTGAAATAGTTCGGAGTAAGCCCAGTTCAAATTGGCGATGTTAAGGAGTGTCGTGGTGGTTTCAATCTTGCCGCCCAGGCCTTCGAGCAGAAAGAGCGTGTCGGGAAATTCGCGGCGTACAGTGGCGACGATGAATTCCCAGGCGGACACGGGAATCATATAGCCGGCGTCGCAGCGGAACCCGTCCACGCCGCGCCGGCACCAGGTCAGGAACACATCTGCTAAATAATGCCACAACTCCACGTGCTGATGGTTGATCTCGGTTAAATCGCTCCATACCACGCTCCATGCGCCGGGCGAGCGGATCGTGCCGTCGGGTTCGCGCAGGAGCCAATCGGGATGTTCGGCGTGAATTTTGGCGGCCCAGCCGGTATGGTTGATGGCAATATCCAGAAAGAGACGCGCGCCGCGCGCGTGAACGGCGTCCACCAGCTCGCCAAACTGCTCCAGCGGCGTGGCCTTGGGGTCGAACTCGGCCAAGGCCGGGTCCACGTCCATGAAATCGAGCGCCGCATAGGGACTGCCAAACGTGCCCATGCGCCCGTAGACGGTTGGTGTGGGGTGAATGGGCAGGAGCATGAGCGACCGACAGTGCAGGCGGCCGATAATAAAATCCAACTGACGGATAACATCACGGAACGTGCCCGAGGGCGGAATCACGGCGTAGTCATTGGCTTGCAGGGCCTGTATGCCTTTTGTTTGTCCCGGGGTGAAAGCCAGCGGTGTGCGCCGCTCCTGGCCGAACTGCCGGACAAACGCATTGTAAAGGCTGTTGGCACAGCAATATTCCGCCGGGTGAACATTGATTACGGTGTTCGTTCCTTCCGGCCAGCGGGGCTGACTTGTACCCTCCGGCAGGAACAGTGCTTTGGCCTCGAAATGACCGGATTCCAGCAATGGCAGGGTCAGGCGATAGAGCCGGTCATCAACCCGCGTCATGGGAATATCGAACCAGTCCTCGGCCAGGCGCTTCTGGTGCTCGGCGGCTTCACGGATGATTTCGCGGCGCGCGGTTTCGGCGTGGCCGATGTTGGTGCGTAGACGCGCTTCCCCCCGCTCCGGGCGTGACAATCGGAGCGTGAATTCAATCATATCGCCGCAAAAGGCCAGCCGGTGTTGTCCGGGAGAAGGTGTTTGTTCCAGGAGAGTGTTCATCGGGATTCATTGTGGCAGAGCTGGACGGGAAAAACGAGCTTTTTCGAAAAAACAGTATAAATTACGTGTTTTGAGATTAGAATATTTTGGAAGAAAAAAATTGACTCGAAGTGGATAGCGCCGTATATTATTAAAAATTAAATATGATACTTTGGTAATCAACGCAACCATCCGCAAAATGCAGGAAAGGAGGCCCGTATGAATGATGAGGTCGTAACTGGCGGTTCTGGAATGTGTGGTGGTGGCATGGTGCCGTCACTACTTATGACGATTATTTGGTTGGCTTTTAGCATCCTGATGATTGTCGCAATGTGGAAGGTATTTGTCAAGGCGGGGCGGCCGGGCTGGGCCGTGCTTATCCCGATTTACAATACTTACGTGTTCCTTAAAATCGCCGGCAAACCGGGCTGGTGGCTGATCTGGTTTTTCATCCCGCTCTTGAACCTTATCTTCGGGATTATCGCCACCGTGGCCTTTGCGCAGCGATTTGGCAAGGGTGCCGGATTTACGGTCGGCTTGATCTTTCTGCCGATCATATTCATTCCGATCCTGGCCTTCGGCGAGGCGCAGTATGTCGGTGAGGGAGCAAGTGCCCCGGTGACAACGCCCTGATAAATATGCGTAATGGAAAGTGCTGTATTTCGTTCGACGGGTGGGCGGCTGGTGTAAGGCCGCCCACCCTTGTTTAGGTGAGGATTTTGGTTGCCCTCCGATCTTGACTTCATGGCCGTTGTTTGATGGGATAGGGTCCATGTACGGGTATGATATCATCCGGGATTTTTTCATCAAGGGCGGGCCGGGTCTCTGGCCGCGCCCGCCGATGCGAAGTGGCTCGTTCGAGCGGGTATCCTGCGCTGGACGAAGCGGCCATGGATGCTGCCCGGCGTGCGCGTTACGTATCCATGCGGCCGGGCGCCTGGCGCGCCGAGACCGAGACAACGCTGACCTTCCGGTTTAAGTTGACGGAATAATTTTATTGATGGCATCGTAACTGCTCCATGACCACGGTAATAATTTATAGCATCTGCGGCATCCTCGCGTATTTGCTGGGCGCCATTCCCTTTGGTCTTCTGATCGCACGGGCCAATGGCGTGGATATCCGCGCGGTCGGCAGTGGGAACATTGGCGCCACCAATGTGTTCCGCGCGCTTGGCAAAGGTTGGGGCATTTTGGCGTTTGCCTGCGATGCCTTGAAAGGATTTATTTCGGCCAGCGTGTTTCCATTTTTGGCCAAAACGCTCTGGGCGTTCGATGGCGCTGCCGTTCTGCCGCTGGTTTGTGCCTGCCTTGCGATTGCCGGGCATAACTGGCCGGTGTATTTACGATTCAAGGGCGGTAAAGGTGTGGCCACCAGCGTGGGTGCGCTGATAGGCCTCGCGCCCGTGGCGGCTGGCGTCGGTCTGTTGACCTGGGCACTGGTTTTTGTGGCGACCCGTTACGTTTCGTTGGCGTCCATCGTGGCCGCCATCATAGTCGCCGGGGTGGTCTGGTTTTTTTATGCCCAAACGGGCATCCTTTTGCCGGTCGTGTTGACGGTGCTGAGCGCCCTGGTCATCTGGCGGCATAAGGGTAATATCCAGCGGTTGCTTCATGGCGCCGAGAATCGGTTTGAATTTAAAAAAAGACAGGAGGGTTCCAGTGTTCACGGTTCAACGGTTGGGAAAGTCGAAAGAAAAATCAGTAACCGCTGAACCTCATAACCGTTGAACCTTGGAACCTTTTAAGACATGCATCGCATTGCCATACTGGGTGACGGCGGGTGGGGGACAGCGCTCGGCTTGCTCCTTATTAAACAAGGGGCTGCCGTGCGCATCTGGGGTCCTTTCCCCGAGTATATCGAGCGTCTGCAACGCGAACGCGAGAACAAGCTGTTCTTGCCGGGCGTGCCGTTGCCGGAAACCCTGCATTGGACGGCTGACCGGGACGAGGCCGTGGCCGGGGCCGAGGTCGTCATCCTGGCCTCGCCATCCAAGTATTACCGGAGTGTCCTTGAATCGTTCGTCGGCAAGTTGCCGTCGGATTGCGCGCTCTTAAGCGTAAGCAAGGGCCTGGATACCGCCACGCGTCGGCGTCTTACGGAGGTGGCCGGTGAAGTGCTCGGGCACAAGTCAGTGGCCGTATTGTCCGGACCAAGTCACGCGGAAGAGGTGGCACGGGGAGTACCGACTGCCGTCGTAATTGCCTGTGCGGATCACTCTCGGGCGCATGCCCTGCAGAAGATTATGACAAACCAGCTTTTCCGGGTATATACGTCCGAGGATGTCGTTGGCGTCGAACTGGGCGGCGCTTTTAAAAACATCATGGCCATTGCAACGGGCGTTAGTGACGGGCTCGGCTTTGGCGATAACACGCGCGCCGCGCTCATGACGCGCGGCCTGGCGGAAATGACGCGCTTAGGCGTGGCGTTAGGCGCACGTCCCGAAACTTTTGCCGGTTTGAGCGGCCTTGGCGACCTGATTGTCACTTGTACGAGCCGCTTGAGCCGGAACCACTTGGTGGGCGAGCGGCTGGGGCACGGGGAAACGTTGGATCAGATTGTCGGCAGTATGTGCCAGGTGGCGGAAGGCGTAACGACCTGCGCCATTGCCCGAGCGCTGGCCCGTGAGCGCGGCGTGCGCACCCCGATTACGGATGAAGTCCATGCCATGCTCCATGAGGGTCGGAGCCCTGCCAAGGCCGTGAAAACCCTCATGACCCGCGATGCCCGCCAGGAGAGAGACTAACTATTTCCGATTTCCGACTCGCCTGGGCGAAGCGTTCCGGCGGAGCTTGGTTGCTGATTTTCTATTTCAAAACAGTTCCTACACGTTCTTACGCCCACACTCCCATACACTTTTTACAACTATTCGGCCAGCAAAGCATCAAGTTCGGGATCGGGCGCGGCGCCGTGCCGCAGGGCATTCTGGTAATGTACCCGGGCCGTGTCGTGGTCAGTCGGCTTTTGCCGCAGGCTCAGACGTGCCAGGTTATAGTAAGCGTCGCTGAGTTTCGGATTAAGCGACAGGGCTCGCTTCATTTCTTCCTGGGCTTCTTTCATTTCGCCGATGGCCGTCAGTGCCACGCCGAGGGCCGCGTGCGCCTCGGGACATGCGCCATTCTGCTTGAGCGACTGACGCAGGAGGGGGATCGCCGCCTGAAAGCGGCCGTCGTGACAATCCACCAGCGCCGCCAGCAGGTTCAAGTCGGCATCGGGCAAGGGTAAAGTCAGGGCCTGCCGGGTCAACGCGCGCGCCTTATCCATGCGTCCCAACCGCAAACAACAGCGGCAGGCGCCTTTCAAGGCCCAGGGTTCCCGCGGGTATTCTTCCAGGAGCGCGATGTACATGGCAAGCGCGCCGGTATAATCCCGGCCGCGTTCCTTGAGCGCCGCTTGCTGGAGCTTAAAGTTCAGTGGCGAGAGGTTGCTAATTTCTGATTTTCGATTTTCGATTTCTGATTTTCTACCGTCGGTTGCCTGCCCTTCCGTCTTCGTTCCGATAAAATCGGAACTTCGCCGTGACAAGTCGTCCTCTGGCGTCCTCTTCAGATTGTCCTCTGTCGTCCGCCGTCCGCCGTCCGCCGTCCCTGCTTCGCCGCTTCGGCTTCGCTCAGGGCTTCGCAGGGCAGGCTGTCGTCCGTCGTCTGGCGTCTGTACCCCGTCCGCCTTCTGCAGATTCTGGAGCACTCCGCGGCAATAGTTGATGCGAAATGAGACCACGGCCGGTTGCCATTGCGGATAATCGGCGGATACCTTGAGGAAAAGGTTCAGTGCCTCGGTGTAAAGATCGGTGGCTTCCGCCCGCATACCCTTTTCTTTCAGCCAATCGGCCAGCGCCATGGAATTGTAAGCCGTTAGAAATTGACTCGATGGCGACGATTTATCGTCCCGACTCTCCGACTTGTCGGACGAGGTCGGGAGGGAGGGATCGGCCGCGACGCCGATGGGAATGACCACCTGTGCCAGCATGGCCAGCGCGATGCCGGTTGGCAACCCAAACCCTGGTCGCCTCCGGCGCCGCCTGTCTTCGCCGAAGCGCTTCGCGCAGGCAGGCCATAGGCGGGTAAACCCGAGTAGAGTTGTCTTCATGGCCCAATACTCCTCCCGTTTGACTTTAATGCCGTATCTGGTAATAATAACGGCATGCGATGGATCATTCCATTACCGGCTTATCACATCACACTCCGGGATGTCCGTCAATCTTGTTCTGCTGGCCCCATCAACAATCAGCGGTCAGAGGTCAGCGGTCAGCAATCAGTCGCCCGCAGTCAGTCATCAACCATTGATCATTCCTCTTCTGTCTGTCCCATCAACCATCAACCATTGACCATCGACCATTCATCCTCGGGCATGATCCTCGTAACCGTCCTGCTTTTCATGGCCATCATCCTGGCGCTCGTCATCCAGGCCCAGGTGGTTGCGCGGATGGCTCTGCGGTTTGAAGACCGCCAGTCCTTGCGGGCGCAATTACGCGTGGCGGCGGCCGAAGCCGCCTGGAATGCCCTGCGCGTACTGGCCGCCGATGACAACCTGCAGGTGGACCATACCAACGAACCCTGGGCCGCCTGGCAGACGAATTGCCTGCCGAATACCGTCGAGACCATTGCCTTGATCACCGACGAGAACCGGTATTTTAACATCAACAATTTGGCGACCATACCCAGTAACGTGTCCGTCCGTTTGCCGGTCTCGATTGTCCGGGACGTGTTCGCCGCCAGCGAATGGCCCGATCCGGTCGGCGAAACCCAGGCATTGAAAGACTGGATGGACCGGGACGCGGAAGGTGCGCGCGAGGCCGGCTATTACCACCAGGCGCACCTGTCACTGGAGCCGCCTAACGCCCCGATGGAAAGTTTGGCTGAACTGGATGGTGTTCTGAATGCTACGCGGGTGGAGCGGCGCGCGGCGCCGCCGACGCTCACGGTATTGCCTGATCGGGTGGATCGGATCGTACCCATTAATGTAAATACTGCCGGCCGTGATGTACTCCAAGCGGTACTGGGCGCGGGCCGGAGCGCTTTGGCGGAGAAAATTTGCCGGCGGCGCGACGCTCATCCCGTGACCGCCCTGAATCAGGTGATGGATGCCAAAACCCTGGATACCCTCCGTCCTTACCTGGATACGCGGAGCCGATATTTTTCGTTAGCCGCGCAAGCCGCCCGGAACGGACAGCAGGAAACTATCTATGCCCTCGTGCGACGTGATGACCAAGGAGAGATAGAAATATTGCGCTGGGTGTACCGTTAATGCGGGAAGCCGCAACCGCATATAGCATTTGTCGTTGTCTTGCGGGGCAGCGAAAAATATACACGCAAAAACGTGTGTCTTTACGGAAAAGGCGCCAATGGCAACTTCGGAAAAATTACTTTATACCTGCCGGAGCGCAATGCCGTTCCGACCACGGGTTTGTTATGGCGTGACGCTTTCGGGCGGTGTCGCCGTCACGGTCCGGGCCTGGCGCTCGTCGGGCGGAACCGTGCGCCAGGCCGTGCTGACCCCGGGGGAAACGGCCGTGCGCCGTCCGCCAGGCTCCGCCGGCGTGTCCCACCGAAGCGGCCTCGCGAAGGGGGAAGCGCTTCCTCCGTCGCCAGGGCTATGGCGGACAAGTCGCCCAGGCGAGTCAGCCGGTGGACCGGCCGAATCGGCCCACAGCGGCGGCGTGACGGTAGGCTGTCTGGCCGTGCAGGAAAGTCTCACGCTATGGCTGAATTCGCCGCTGGTATCGCGCGCCAAGGCTGAGAAAGTGTTGCCTTCGCTGCTGGATATCCAGTTGCCGTTTCCGGTGGAGGATTGCCTATACCGGTTTGTGGAATTTCGCCGGACACCCGAGGGTACGGTCAGTGCCCTGGTTTGTGCCGCACGCCGTGAAGCCATTCAAGCCTGCCTGGAACGCTACCAGGTGCAGGGCACAGACCCAATGCTGTTGGATCATGAGGGACTCGCGCTCTGGACGCAAAGCCTGGTGGAAAGGCCCGCTGAGCCGCGCCGACATAGAGTGCTGATTTGCCTGGCTAATGATCACGTCACGTTGGTCATCGGGTGCGGCGAGCGTTATGGCAACGCGCACAGTCTGCAGATGCCGGCCTGCCATGAGTCCCTCGACTTCGCTCGGGATCTTGAGTCTGTCGAAAGACAAGCAAGTCCTGAGTCCGCCGAAGGACGAAGCGCGTCGGATGGCGACCTGGTCAACCGTCTCCAACTCATTCTGCACGCGGGCCTTCCGGTCGGCGTCGGCGTACAATGGCTGTTCTGCGACGCGCGTACCGGTGAGGCGGCCGTGGTAGATATGTTGCATCGGTCGCTGACTTTGGTCTGGCCGGGTCCTTTGACGTTAATTGAAGAGCCGGCCTCGTTCCTGGCGCGCGCTCTTTGTGCACGCGCGCTTAAGCGTGGGCCGTTGCGGTGCAATTTGCGTCAGCAAGCCTTTACGCACAGGGCAGTACTGCGTGCCGCGGATGGGCGCGCGCGTGCCGCCGCCGTGGGCATCCTGATTGCCGGTATCCTGCTGGCGGGTTTCAGTTTGACATCGCGCCTGCTGGGCGAACGGCGGCTTAACCGTGTCAAATCCGAAATCGCGGCGGTGGCCGGCGAGTTGGCGCCCGGTGTGACGATTCCATATGGACGGGAAATTCCAGAAGTTCAGAAAGCATGGGAAAAACAAGCGCCACAGATAGCGCCTTTTCTTGACGCGTTCACGCCGTCGCTGGCTGTCCGGCTGGCCAAGGTAATCAAAGCGGGCCAGGCATCGGCCGTGCGGTTCGAGACCTTGAGCCTGAGGCGTAACAGCCTGATACTAACCGGGGTGACGGAGGACTGGGATCAGTGCGGGCAATTGGAACAGCGCCTGATGGCGTTAGGCTACACTGTGAAACTTGAGCGGCAGGAGGCCGTGGCGGAGACCGAGGTGCGGTTCACGGTCAATGCCGAAGGGGGTGGGCCGTGAAGCCAAAAGCATTGATTATTCTGCAGGCCTGTGCGCTGGCGGTATTTATGGCCGGTGTCCTGGCCGCAATTACCACGATCCGTCAGAACTTGGAGCTACGCGGGAAGATCCGGAACAAAATTGAGACGCTTGCCCAGTTGGTTGCGATGAAACAGACGCACGACCGGCACCAGGCGGCCTTGCGCGTCTTCGAGGGGTTGAGTAATGCCGCGCCGGCGGCACTGGCGAACTTGGGCCGCGTCATCGTGACCAACGCGACGCCGGAAATCCGGGAGCGCGAATCTCGAAACCTGACGGCGGGCTGGACGCTACGGCAGATGGAAGTTGTGTTCAGCGAAGTAGATCTGAACCAGGTACCCGGTTTTCTGCAGGCGGCCGAAATGCAGCGTCCGCCCTGGCGGCTGGTGGAATGCACGCTGGCTTCGTCTCGTCAGGTGGATGGGGTGGGCCGGGCGGTGCTGATCCTGGAAGCGGTGGGGAAGGGTGGAAGCCAGACGACGGATGCCGGACGACAGCCTGCCCGCCGACTTGTCCGCCGTAGCTTTAGCGAAGGAGGAAGCCTTGGCGAAGGCGGGACGACGGATGACGGACGACAGAGATCAGAGATCAGAGGTCAGAGGTCAGAGGTCAGAAGTCGGAGGCCAGCAATCAGTAATCCTGCCAACGCCGAATGAAAACGAAGAACAAGGAACGAAGAACCAAGAACTTCTTTATTTTTTGGTCACCTGCTCGACAAGCTTATCGGCCTTGAAGAATTGCATCCATGTTTTTTCGGCGCACAGCCGCCGGATGATGAACAACGGCACGACGGTATAGAGGATGCCGAGGATCAGGAGCGCCACGCCCACCGCCCACCAGTTTTGGAATGCCAGGTAAAGCAACATTCCCAGTCCGATGTGCAGAAGCACGAAACCCGCGGCCAGCAGGCCGGCACCCAAGACGACCATCAGGACAGCCAGGAAGACTTGCCTGGCCGAGCGCACGCCCTTGACGTAGCCGATGGCCACTTCCAGCTTGATCAGCTCCAGGGACGTCTGCCGATATTTATTCAACAGCCACACGGAGGCTGTTGCAAACAGGGTTCGCAAAAGACGAGTCCACATAATTCCCCATCTGGCGGGCAGGCCGGCAAACTCATTGCCAACCGACCTCTGACTTCTGATTTCTGACTTCTACTTATTCCTTCCCAGGATGTAGCCGATCAGCAACGCGGCGACGGCGACTCCGCTGATATAGGGCCACGGATATTCATGGACTTGCTCATCCATCTCGGCGGCGATCTCCTTGGCCTTCACGAGGCCGACATCCTTCGCCTGCAGGGCGGCGGCCATGGTTCGTTTCCGGGCGGCGGCCACCGCAGCGGCCATATCAAGTTCGGCTTCACCCAGCGCATCTTTCAGATTGCGGTATTTATTCGATACCAGCGTGCGCAGTTCTTCTTTCTTCCCTTTGGCCGCATCTTCCAGCAGTCGCAGGGCTTCCGCGAGTTTCTCGTTGTTGGATAGTGCCTGTTCCATAATCAATGCTCCTTTCATTCTTGCATTTATTTTCTATCATTTAGAATTTAGTACATAACGCGGGGAAGTCAAGCATTTATTTCAGGTTTGCCCGGATGCGAATCTTTTGGTTGATTTTGATGGGGTGACCGATTAAATTGTACTACACGTATTAACTCAGAGCAAAGTGGGAGGATCAGGGGGTGGAAACG
>VSJD01000178.1 GCA_008636095.1 Kiritimatiellota bacterium
TGGCGGCAGTGTTTTTCATAGCCAGAATGTTCCTTAGATTCCTTTCGGAAAATGGGCGAAGATCGTCTCCGGCTGGCGGGGAAGAAAAATGGGCAAGAATGTCTTTTGGCAGATTGAGGAGATTCATAATCTGAGTCACGCGGGCACGGGAAACATCCGTTTTCCTGGCAATTTCGGCCTTTGTAAGCGCTTTGTCCTTGGCCAGCATGGCTTGCCATTCCAGGGCCAGCCGGACAGGATTCAGGATGCCAAATTCAGATGTATTTTCAATATCCGGTTGGGCTTCCATATTATTGCAGGCGGCTTCCGGATACCGGAACGGATGGACGATGAACGGCTGTGCTCCCCACCTTGCAAAGGGGATGCCCACGAGGATATGGATGAGTTCAAAGTTCGTATCGGGTAACGGTCTGCGGAGCCCCATTGCCCACAACTATAACTTGGGTTTTGGTTGGGATTGGGTTTTTCTGTTATCATTTTCCTTTGTAAACTTACTCGTATTCCCCCAGTTATCAAGCAGTTGTGCATTAGTGCTGACCGAACGCCGCGAGCATTTGGCCACTCTGGCGGAGCGCCTCGCGCCAGTTGCCCGGCATCTGATCATCCTTCACGGAAACATGGGGGTCAAACAGCTTCGGGCAATCATGGCCAGACTGGCTGCCGTACCGGAGAACGAGTCCCGCATTCTGCTTTCTACCGGCAGATACATCGGGGAAGGATTCGATGACTCGCGCCTGGACTGCCTGTTTCTGACAATGCCCATCTCCTGGAAAGGTACGCTTCAGCAGTACGCCGGCCGCCTACATCGGATTCACCATGCCAAGCGTGAAGTCATCATCTATGATTATGTGGATGCCAATATTCCGATTGCTCGCCGCATGTTCGAGAAGCGAAAGAAGGGGTATGCCGCTATGGGGTACGAACTGGAAGATAGTAAATCTCAGGCAGAAACGGCGCTTTCGGATGGACTATCGTTGAATTTGTAGCTTGAATTTGGGAAGATGGAATTACCATGGCCAGTTGGAAATATGCTTGCATACCGTCCCACAGGAGATATTATCCAGTCCTGTTTGTGTCATTATTGTGAAATAATCCAATGGTGTTGAAATGAAGAGATTTGCTGAAAATGAGTTGATTGCATGGAAATGCCGAGTCGGTAGGAAACCGCTCATCGTGCGCGGAGCCCGGCAGGTCGGTAAGACATATCTCGTAGAAGCCTTCGGAAAGAACTGTTTTGAGTCTGTGCTGACGGTAAACTTGGAACAGAAGGATGATCTGCACCCTCTGTTCGAACGGATGGAAGCCAAGCGTATGGTTCAGGAGCTTGGTCTGTATTTCAATCAGACCATTACACAGGGCAAGACTCTGTTGTTTTTCGATGAAATCCAAGCGTGTCCCAAGGCGATCACGGCTCTCCGGTATTTCCATGAAGAAATGCCTGACTTGCACGTTATTGCGGCGGGTTCTCTTTTGGATTTCACCCTCCGGGAGTTTAAGCATTCCATGCCGGTGGGCCGAATCGAGTACCTGCACTTGAATCCCCTTACGTTCCAAGAGTTTTTATCAGCCCTCGGCGAAGATGCGCTTGTGGAACACTTGGGGCGTTACCACGTTGGCGATAATCTCGGGGAGGCCGTGAGTGCCAAGTTACGAGAACTCCTTCGGGTGTATTTTTTCGTCGGAGGCATGCCGGCTGTTGTGGCGGCGTATGCGGAACGACGTGACTTGCTCGAAGCCCAACGAATACTGGCTTCCATTGCTATGACCCTGCAGGACGATTTCGCCAAGTATGGGACGCGTGCGCAACAACGGAATATGCGTCAGGTATTGCGCTACGTTCCGCGAAACATCAGCCAGAAGGTGCGATACGTGAATATCAATCGAGATGCACGGGCGGGCGAGTTGAAAACAGCGTTGGAACTTCTCGAACTCAGTCGGATTGTGACGCTCGTGCGGCACAGTTCAGCGAATGGGGTCCCGCTTGGAGCAGAGATGTCGGAAAGCCATTTCAAGCCGCTTATGTTGGACATCGGGCTCTGTAACAATTTGTGTGGTCTTAGTCTGCCGGATGCGGCGGATCTGCTCAGCGCGCAGGAAGGAAGACTCGCGGAGCAGTTTATCGGGCAGGAGCTTCGCGCATTGGCACCAGCCTTCGAGGAACGCCCCCTGTTCTATTGGCACCGTGAGGCGAAGAACGCTAATGCGGAGGTGGACTATCTCTGTACCCACGAAAACAACGTCATTCCGATGGAGGTACGGGCCGGAACATCGGGAAGTCTGAAATCAATTCAGATGTTCCTTGCCGAAAAGAAACGCAGTTTTGCCGTTCGCTTCAATATGGATCGCCCGTCGCTGGGTTCATTCTCCAGTGATATTGGCGACAAGACGGGCGTAAAAAACATCGCCTTCACGCTCCTTTCCCTCCCGCTATACCTGGCCGGCCAGACAGACCGGTTGCTTCGCGAGCAATTCCAACCTAAATAGTCCTTTGCCTCACGGCAATGGCTGATGCCTGGATGCGTTTGAGTTCTAGTTTACTGACAGCTATATTTCGTCATCTCTCTGCATATCTTGAAAACATCCGCATTTCCCCCGATTGGGTCTGTTGGTACTAATTTTGCATGCTCAAGAACACGTTTAAATCAGGTGTGACACCGGGTGACACAAGAAGAATTGGAACTCATCCGCAATTAGCGTGGACACTGCTGGCGCAGTTGCTGGAATGCGGTGAGTTTGGCGGCAGTGCAATTCATGACCAAAATGCTCCTCAGATTCCTCTCAGAAAAGAGGCGAATAGGGACAAGAAGGCTTGGTCACCAATGGAAATAAAGCAGATGGCGCTGTGGCAGGAGTGGGATGACAAACGGCTTAAAGAAATTACAGAGGAAGAACAGAAGCAACGCATTGCGGCGTTGTTTGCTAAGGGGTGACGATAAATAGGGCTCCCCCCCATTTACCCCTTCACTGCCATATTCACAATTACTTAAACATTAACTACTTGCTGCAAGTTCGCGTTGTGGGCTCTCCGAGGAGCCCCATTGCCCACAACTATAACTTGGGTTTTGGTTGGGATTGGGTTTTTCTGTTATCATTTTCCTTTGTAAACTTACTCGTATTCCCCCAGTTATCAAGCAGTTGTGCATTAGTGCTGACCGAACGCCGCGAGCATTTGGCCACTCTGGCGGAGCGCCTCGCGCCAGTTGCCCGGCATCTGATCATCCTTCACGGAAACATGGGGGTCAAACAGCTTCGGGCAATCATGGCCAGACTGGCTGCCGTACCGGAGAACGAGTCCCGCATTCTGCTTTCTACCGGCAGATACATCGGGGAAGGATTCGATGACTCGCGCCTGGACTGCCTGTTTCTGACAATGCCCATCTCCTGGAAAGGTACGTTTCAACAGTACGCCGACCGCCTACATCGGATTCACCATGCCAAGCGTGAAGTCATCATCTATGATTATGTGGATGCCAATATTCCGATTGCCCGCCGCATGTTCGAGAAGCGAAAGAAGGGGTATGCCGCCATGGGGTATGAACTGGAGGACAGTAAATCTCAGGCAGAAATGGCGCTTTCGGATGAACCATCCCTGAATTTATAGCCTAAATGTGTCGTGTTCAATGGCCAAGGTTCAGGTGGTAGCGGGTGCCCTTCAACTGCCCAGTCTTCTTCAGGGCTTGTTTGGCCGTCAGTTCCGCGAGATCGCGGGTCGCCGTCGCACGCGAGGTTTTTGTGATGCGGATATATTTCTCCGCGCTGAGCCCGCCGGCAAACCCATCCGGGCCTTCCCGGAAAAGACACGCGATGACCTTCTCCTGCCGTTCATTGAATGCTCCATGGAACCGGTCGTAGAACTTCGCCTTCGCGATCAAGAACTCGATCCGGCTTACCGTACGAGCCTGCGCTTCCAGCACCGTCTCCGCAAAATACACCAGCCAATTGGTGATCTCATTGTCACGGTTGGCCCGCGCGAGCGCGGAATAATACGCCCGCTTGTTGCGTTCAATCGTGTACGCCAGCACGATTAGCGTTGGTTGACGCAGGCACTGCGCCAAGGCTTTTTCCGCGATCGCTCGGCCGACCCGACCGTTGCCGTCCTCGTATGGATGGACACTGACGAAGCGAAGATGGGCGATCCCCGCCCGCGCGAGAGCAGCCACGGGCTTATCTCCATCCGGTGCGGAAACGTTAAACCAGCGGATAAATCTATCCATTTCAAACTTCACCCGGCTGGACGGCGGCGCCTCGAAGTGGATGATCGGCTCATAAATCGGGCCGGAAACCACTTGCATGGGTTCGTCATGGACGCGGTAACCGCCCACTTCAGCGAGGTCGCGCCGCCCTTTGACCAAGGCGGCGTGCCAGGCAAAGAGTGTTTTATGGGTCAGCGGATCGCCATAAGTCTCGTAGAGGTTCACCATCATCTCCGCGAGGCCCTGCTCGGCAGCGGGAACTCGGCGGTGATCGACCTGCAGTCCAAACTGCCTACGAATGGATGACCGAAGACTGTCCCGGTCCAGGTATTCTCCCTCAATCGCAGCGGTCTTTAGTGCTTCATCGCTGATCAGATCAACGGTTAAGACCTGCTTGTCTTCCTGCACGAGGTGTTTGACCGCCCCACACAACTCGCCCGACTGGCAAAGAAAGCGACTCTCCAGCGCAGCGAGCACCTCCGGTTTATATCGGAAATTAGGCCAGTCTGCTTGTTGCCAATTCCAAGTCATGATTAATACCCCTTGTTTTATAACTCAATAAATAGCATGTTTATGAGTTATATCAAGTCCTTTTATACCTCATGCGTCAGCTGCCTATTCAAAGTTCTAATCATATTCCCCCTGATTGGGTCTGTTGGTACTCATTTTGCATGCTCAAGAACACGGTTAAATCAGGTTTGACACTGGGTGACACAAGCAGAATTGGAACTCATCCGCAATTATCGCAGGCGCTGCTGGCGCAGTTGCTGGAATGCGGTGAGTCTGGCGGCAGTGTTTTTCATAGCCAGAATGTTCCTTAGATTCCTTTCGGAAAATGGGCGAAGATCGTCTCCGGCTGGCGGGGAAGAAAAATGGGCAAGAATGTCTTTTGGCAGATTGAGGAGATTCATAATCTGAGTCACGCGGGCACGGGAAACATCCGTTTTCCTGGCAATTTCGGCCTTTGTAAGCGCTTTGTCCTTGGCCAGCATGGCTTGCCATTCCAGGGCCAGCCGGACAGGATTCAGGATGCCAAATTCAGATGTATTTTCAATATCCGGTTGGGCTTCCATATCATTGCAGGCGGCTTCCGGATACCGGAACGGATGGACGATGAACGGCTGTGCTCCCCACCTTGCATAGGAGATGCCAATGAGGATGTGGTTGAGTTCAAAGTTCGTATCAGGTAGCGGCTTGCGGAGCCACGCAGTAGAACAAAGTTCACTACTGGGCGGTGCAGTGAAGCGAAGTTTCAAGCTTCTACTGCACTGCCTCCCTTGTTTCTCTCTCCGCTTCGCTAGAATCAAAGATCCTTCTCTTGAACCCAAAGCGAACTGTGTTCTACTTTGGGGCATATCCTTGCCGAATGGGTCTCTGTCCGTAACCGTCCCCAAGGGACAGGCTGGTGGAAACATCCACAGACAATATTAACGCACCGGGATCCAATCCGGCCCGCCCCAGGCGCTACCGTTGAGGCGGATGATTCCGTTCGCCAACGAGTAGATGGACCAATCGCCGTCATTATACACCGCCAAGTCGGACTTGCCGTCACCATCATAGTCCCCGGGCACCGGGATGTAATCCGCCCCACCCCAGACGCCAGCGTTGAGGAGGAGGATTCCGTTCGCCAACGAGTAGATGGACCAATAGCCGGCACTATACACGGCCAAGTCGGCCTTGCCGTCACCATCATAGTCCCCGGGCACCGGGATGTAATCCGCCCCACCCCAGACGCCAGCGTTGAGGAGGAGGATTCCGTTCGCCAACGAGTAGATGGACCAATAGCCGGCACTATACACGGCCAGGTCAGACTTGCCGTCACCATCATAGTCCCCGGGCACCGGGATGAAATCCGGCCCGCCCCAGACACCTGCATTGAGAAGGATGATTCCGCTCGCCAACGAGTAGATGGACCAATAGCCATCACTATACACGGCCAGGTCGGACTTGCCATCACCGTCATAGTCGCCCGGCACCGTGGTCCAGTCCGACCCGCCCCAGACGCCTTCGTTGTAGAAGAGCACGTTGCCCGCCATCGTGAAAATGGACCAATAGCCATCACTATACACGGCCAGGTCGGACTTGCGGTCACCGTCATAGTCCCCGGGCACCGGGATGTAATCCGGACCGCCCCAAACGCCAGCATTGGTGAAGAGAACGCTGCCCGCCATCAAGTAGATGGACCAATAGCCATCACTATACACGGCCAGATCGGACTTGCCGTCACCGTCATAGTCCCCGGTGACCGGATCCAACAAGACGGTTGTTGGAAGGAGCGAATACCAAATCGTGCCATTGCCGAGCTGGCCACTCCCATTATCACCCCATGAAACAATTTCACCATCTGACAGCAAGGCCATTGAGTGATTACATCCCGCGGCAATGGCTATGGCATTGGTAATACCGCTTACTTGCCCCGGACGATTTGTGTCGGTTGTTGTCCCATTGCCAAGCTGCCCACAATAATTACGCCCCCAGGCCCAGACCGTCCCATCATTCTTTAAAGCAAGCGAATGATGTTCGCCCGCCGCAATGTTTGTCACTCCCGTAAGATCAAGCACCTGCGCCGGACGATTCGTGTTTGCTATTGTCCCATTCCCAAGTTGGCCATAGAAATTATTTCCCCAAGCCCAGACTGTGCCGTTCTTTAACGCAAGGGAATGATAATTGCCCGCCGACACTGCCGACACATTCGTAAGATCAAGAACCTGCGTAGGACGATTCGTATCTACTATTGTTCCATTGCCAAGCTGACCACAATAATTACGCCCCCAAGCCCAGACCATCCCATCGTTTTTAAGCGCAATAGAAAATAAGGTGCCGCCGGACACTGCCGACACATTCGTAAGATCAAGCACCTGCACAGGACGATTCGTGATGATGGTTAGTCCATTTGTCCCATTGCCAAGCTGGCCAAAACTATTATCCCCCCATGCCCAGACTGTTTTATTACTTAATGCAAGCGAATGAGCATCACCTGCTGATACGGCCGATATCCCCGTAAGATCAAGCACCTGTACAGGACAATTGGTATAAGCCGTTGCCCCGTTCGTCCCATTGCCAAGCTGACCCTTCTCGTTATCTCCCCACGCCCAGATCGTCCCATCGTTTTTTAACGCAAGCGAATGAGAATCGCCTGCCGATACGGCCGATGTCTCCGTAAGATTAAGCACTTGCACAGGACAATTCGTGTCGATTGTCGTCCCATTGCCAAGCTGGCCCTTCTCGTTATCCCCCCACGACCAGACGGCCCCATCGCCCTTTACCGCCAGCGAATGACTCGCACCGGCCGTTATACTCACCGCATTGGTCAATCCATTTACCGGCCCAAATTCTTTGGTATAACCAAGAATGCCGTTAGCCAACTGCCCATAATACCCGCTCCCCCATGCCCAGACGGTTCCATCTTGCTCCATGGCCATTGAAAATTGGGCACCCGCCGCAATAGACGTGATATTGGAAAGCCCACGCACCTGCACGGGAAGATTCGTGTCAATCTGCGTCCCATTTCCAAGCTGGCCATCCCTGTTGGCTCCCCAGGCCCAGACCGTCCCATTGGTCTTAAGCGCCAGCGAATGATCCACGCCTGCTGACACGGACAACACGCCGGAAAGTCCGCTCACCTGCACCGGAAGATTCGTATCGGTTATTGTCCCATTCCCAAGTTGGCCATATTCATTTAGGCCCCAGGCCCAGACCGTCCCATCGCTCTTGACCGCCAGTGAATGATAATAACCACACGCGACAGCCGATATTCCTGAAAATCCGCTCACCTGCACCGGAAGATTCGTATCGGTTATTGTCCCATTCCCAAGTTGGCCATATTCATTTAGGCCCCAGGCCCAGACCGTCCCATTGGTCTTAAGTGCCAGCGAATGTCCAAAGCCCGCTGACACCGCCGACACGCCGGAAAGTCCGCTCACCTGCACCGGAAGATTCGTGTCCGTCATTGTCCCATTCGTTCCGTTCCCAAGTTGGCCATATTCATTTAGGCCCCAGGCCCAGATGGTCCCATCGTTCTTGCGCGCCAGCGAATGATATACGCCCGCTGACACCGCCGTTATGCCTGTAAGATTAAGCGTCGGCACCGGACAATTGGTACTGGCCGTTGGCCCGTTTGTCCCGTTCCCCAGCTGGCCATAAAAGTTATATCCCCACGCCCAGACTGTGCCGTCGCTCTTGACCGCCAGCGAATGATACCCGCCCCCCGCCAAAGCCGACAGTCCCGACAGAGCCGTAACTTGAACAGGCCAACTTTGATCCATGGTCGTTCCATCGCCGAGCTGACCATAGGCATTATATCCCCAGGCCCAGACGGTCCCATTGTTGCGTATTGTGAACGTATGCGAGCCGCCGGCCGCAATTGTGCCCGCAGACGCAGAAATCACGGTTAATGGCACGCTAAGAAACGCGCTAATAATAATTTCGGCTATTCTCTTGTTCATTGTTATGCTCCTTGTGTTTGTGTTTTGCTGCTTAATCATGATACCCATTGGTTATTATTATATTCTATATATAATTATTGGTAAGTGATAGAAAGTAGGACTGAAAAATATGAACTTTTTCTTTAGTAGATAGGCTCAAAGCCCGCAACGGCGGAATCGGTCGAAACCGAATTCACCACCAAAAACTCTTCCTCCGTCCGTAACTGTCCCCAAGAGACCGGCTGGTGGAAACATCCACAGACAATATTAACGCACGGGGGTCCAGTCCGACCCGCCCCAGAGGCCTTCGTTTTAGAAGAGCACGTTGCCCGCCATCGTGAAAATGGACCAATAGCCGTTACGGTATACGCCCGGATCGGACTTGCCGTCACTGTCATAATCCCTGGTGACCGGAAGCACGTTCATATTAGTGCCAAGGTATATCAAGTAGCACGCTTCACAAGCGACCCTGGCCGCATTATAGCGGATCCGCATATAGCCGCTTTCACCCCAGGATGTACCCCAACTGCTTCTCAGGATCCAGCATCCGTCGCCACCTTCCGGCGGATTATCATCCCGGCCAACGAGGGCGATGGCATGGTTTACCGTAGTGTAATAGCAGGGATCTGAGTAACAAGTAGTGTTTACGTCTGTGTAAATTCCGCCGCTATAAGATTGAAAACCACCGCTAACATAAACGGCGGCGGGATTAGGCAGTGCCAGCGCCCGGTGGGCAATTAAAACGACAAAAAAAACCATGTACATCAGTTTCATGACTTATTCGTGTCAGCAATCATCAATCTTTAAAAAAATTACAGAAAAAGTCCAAGATCTATCGCGAATATCTTGCTGCTTTCATTCATAATAAACCCGTTTTTCCGCTTATTAAAGCATTAATTTAACTGGGGTATCTCCTTGACTGCGGTGACCATATGATATGGTATATGTATAAAATGATTCTTTGGATAGGCTCCAAGCCCAAAATAAGCCTCCACTGCCATATTTACAACTCATTCTAATTAAATAGCTTCCATCAGGTTATGCCACATGAAAGAGCGGGCTTGTAAAAAGGATCAAAAATGATATTCGTTAACTGGCTGGTTTTGATCTGACCCGTGACAGTGACACATTTCGGAACATCAAAGAAGGAGCATCATGATGGAGAGCCTTCACCGATGAATTCTCCCGTGCCAGACTATGGGGTTTTGCGCAAGCAAGAGCAGGTCGTCCTGCTGTCTTTGTTGCTGGCAGTGTTTTTCTCCCTTCCGGCGTTAGCAGTGGCACTGCTTTCGGGGTCCATGCTGCTCTTGAGCGATATGCTCGACTACGGGCGTGTAATAATTAGCAGTCTGCTGGGCTGGCGTATTCTGCGGGCCGTTCGAACCGGCAGGATGCAAGGGTTCGATTATGGAGCTGGAAAACTTCAAACCTTTGGCGGGATGGTGGGCGCAGCGCTTTATGTGGTGACACTTTTGGTCATGGCGGGACTCTCTGTGCGCCACCTGCTCCATCCCGTTGCTCTGGTTCAGACGTTCACCGTCTTGGGAGCGTTGTTTCAGATCGGCGGATTTGCGGTCAGTGGCTGGTTGTGGATGCGCAAACGCCGACTTGCTCGCGCGGCGTTTTCTCCTGTGATGGAAATGCAGTGGCGGGCGTCTCGCGCTGGCGCGCTGTCCTGTCTGGCGGTGTTTCTGGGACTGGTACTCACGCTGGCGCTGCGCAGGTTCACATGGTCGGTCTATCTGGATCCGTTGTGCGCACTTGCCTTTATCGTATATGCGGGTGCGTCCTTTCTGCCTGTATTGGCGGAGGGAATCAATGAGTTGCTCGACAAAACCTTACAGGAGGACTTGCAATTGCGGATTGATCGTCGGCTGGCGGAGCATTTTGATGGTTACGCGGGATTTCACGGCGTCCGTTCGCGCCGTTCAGGCGGACTGATTTTCATCGAAATCGCATTGAGTTTTCCAAATGAGCAACTGGTGGGCAAGGCGGTGGAAGTGGTCGAACGGCTACGACGCGGCATTGAGTCGGATATTCCTGGCAGCGACGTGCGCGTGGTCTTGTTACCGATGGAAGAACCTTGCCATCTCCCGGAAAGGGAGAAACGATGAAAACGGTATCTATCAAGCGCTTACAAGATCAGAAACCTGGCCTTGCCTCAGACACGAACCAAGAATGCATCAAAATCTTAAGGCGAAACAACCATGACCATTTGCGTATTTGAGGCCACAACAGAAGAACATCTGAATTTAGCGGCTGCCTGTCACCATGATTGGTATGTCCAAGCAAGATATATAGACCCGAATCCCACCGGAAAATATATTGATGAGTGGTCCAAGAACTCCAAATATCTCCTAGTCACAGAGTCAAGCAACAGACATAACGTCACTAAAAATGATGTAGTCGGAATGGTTCGATTGATCCTTTCCCCTCCTTTTCCAATCCATTTGCACTTTGATTTGTGGCCACAAGAAAGTGCTGAAATCAATCAGATCCCAGTGGAAGATCAATGCGAGATTTCGGCATTAAGTTGGGCTCCAAAGCACGGCACAAAGGCCCTTCCTTATCTTTATCGTGCTATCAGACAGGGCGCAATAAAGTGGCATAAAACACTTCTATTCGCCTGTTTGGATACAAATATAATTCCAATTTTCAAACGTCAAAGACTTTCCGTTCATATTTGTGGGGACAAAAAGTTTTATATGGGCTCCGATACAATCCCACTTATTATGAAAACATCTGAAATGCTGGATTCGCTCTCAGAAAAGAATCCAAAACTTTTGGAGATCGTCGAACAAGAACTGGATATTGTACCGTCCAAACGATCTGGTCGACCCATCCAGCGTTGGCCCCCCTGACCAGCGTATTGTCATTTGTATACTCCCACCGCAGGACTTGTAAACCCACAGCCACACTGTGTGCAGACTGCTGCCATCCCACTCCGCCACTGATACCGGCCTGTTGGCTCCCGCTGATGGAGAAACGAAGAAAATCATAATCCTGTTCCGCCGACACTTTCCACGAAAACAACGTCATCCCGGTGGAGGTCCGGGCCGGAACATCGGGAAGTCTGAAATCAATTCAGATGTTCCTTGCCGAAAAGAACCGAAGATTTGCCGTCCGCTTCAATATGGATCAACCGTCGCTGGGTTCATTCTCCAGTGATATTGGCGACAAGACGGGCGTAAAAAACATCGCCTTCACGCTCCTTTCCCTCCCGCTATACCCGGCCGGCCAGACAGACCGGTTGCTTCGCGAGCAATTCCAATCTAAATAGTCCTTTGCCTCACGGCAATGGCTGATGCCTGGATGCGTTTGAGTTCTAGTTTACTGACAGCTATATTTCGTCATCTCTCTGCATATCTTGAAAACATCCGCATTTCCCCCGATTGGGTCTGTTGGTACTAATTTTGCATGCTCAAGAACACGGTTAAATCAGGTTTGACACTGGGTGGTACAAGAATAATTGGAACTCATCCGTAGTTATTGAAGGCACTGCTGACGCAGCTGCCGGAATGCGGTGAGTCTGGCGGCGGTATTTTTCATAGCCAGAATGTTCCTTAGATTTCTCTCGGAAAACTGGCAAAGATCGTCGCTGGTCGTCAGGGATAAAACATGGGCGAGAATCCCTTTCGGCAGGCCGAGCAAGTTCATAATTTGGGTCACCCGTGCACGGGAAATGCCCGTTGTTCGGGCAATTTCGGCTTTCGCAAGTGCTTTATCCCTGGAAAGCATGGCTTGCCATTCCAGGGCCATCCGGACAGGATTCAAGATACCAGGTTCAGATGTAGTTTCATGATCCAGCCGGACTTCTATATCATGACAGGCGGCTTCCGGATATCGAAACGGATGGACGATGAAAGGACATGCACCCTATCTGGCAAAGGGGATGCCCATAAGGATGGAGGGGAGTACCAAGTTCGTATCGGGTAGCGGTCTGCGGAGCCCCCTTAATCCTTTCTATCTAGCCTGATCTATTCATGAAAAACAGCAAAAGCAATATTAAATGTTGAAAACAAAGAGGATACACATATAGCGGAAAAAACATTTTTGAACCAAGACTTTTTTGCTGTTTTTCACCAAAAGTCACCGAAAGGTGCGCCGATTTTGCCGCATCTGCTTCGTTGCAAAGGGCTTGCGGTATACTTATACAGCGGCGCCCTTTGCGCCTTGCACCTGTGGCAAACTTGGCGCATGAATAGATCAGGCTAGTGTAGTGTTTCATAAATACATTGACTTTTGGCCGAAGGTTTTCCGCGCACCGGCCAGGCGCGCATGCGACGGGCATGCCCAAAGGCCTGTCCTCGCATGCGCAACACCGCCGGGCGCGGAAAGCGTTCGGTCCCTTGGGGATGCGGCGGCGAATCCGG